>DATNQN010000007.1 GCA_036703985.1 Leptolyngbyaceae cyanobacterium | reverse complement strand
ATTAGCCAGCGATTCGCTGATTCTTTCCAAGATTATAGAAATTCGTCTTATATAGATTATTCAGTTGAGCAATTAGTCACCCAAAGAATTTATGGACTCGTATTAGGTTATGAAGATGTCAATGACCACGACAAATTACGTGATGATGCAGCTTTAGCCATAGCCCTAGAAAAACTTGATAAATTAGAATTAAATCAAGGAAGTTTAGCCGGAAAAAATACAATTAACCGACTAGAATATTGTCCCAAAACGCGATAGCTATGGCGACTAATCGCCAATTAAAGTTAAGAGCTAATCAGACAATTGAGAAAGCTAAAAATGAGTATGCAAAAAAGCTTGAACCGATTGTAGAGTTAATGGAAAGTTTGTTTGAAAAAAATGAAGATTTAGAAGTAGTCAGGAATTTAGTCCCTTGTTCAACTTGATATCGTTCTTTATGTTATCAAACCGAAAAATCATGGAGTCGCCTTAGAAGAGTTGTTACGAAAGTTTGTTATCGGAGTGAAGGCTTAAAAATTCGTCAAAACAATTCAAAATTCAAAATTATGAATTCAAAATTACAATCCGTGGGCACTTGTACCCAGAGTTAATTAATTAAAAATTTTTATTTATTCTTAATTTTGAATTTTGAATTCAAAAAAGAGCTTTATACTGATAAATATTGTCCGCGTGGCGAGATGGAAAATCGGCTGAAAGAACAACAATTAGATTTATTCGCTGACCGCACTTCGACTCAAACATTTCAAAGTAATCAATTAAGACTTTGGTTCTCATCAATAGCTTATGTTTTAATGCAAGCTTTTCGTCATCGTTGTTTGTCTAAAACTTCTTTTGACCGAGCAACCGTCGGCACAATTCGTCTGAATTTCCTGAAGTTGGGAGCGAGAATTACTGTGAGTGCCAGACGAATTTTAATGGCGATTACCAGTGCTTGTCCCTCTCAAGATATTTGGTCTATTGCTTACTTTAGAATTCAATCGATTCAAGATAGTGGTTGATTTTTTTGACGGTAACTTGCTCAACTTCATAGCTCTTCAATAATTGACCATATATGCAGTCTATTTTCTGATGATTAGTTTTTTGAATTAAGCTGATTTTATCAACGATTTAGTAACGGTTTGGTGATTTTAGATTAAATTTTTCTTGGTGGACTGTTTCCATATCTCTTGTTTTTCAAAAAGTTAAACTTTTCATCCCCAAATCAGCTTCTCAAATCAGTTTGTGAGAAATGCGGGTCCAAGCTTTGCTCTAATTGTGATTACCAAATTGATAAGTTGTCGCTTAATATTAGGGAGTGGGTTTGTCCTAATTGCGGCGCTCGTCACGACAGAGATGGTAACGCAGCAACAAACATTAGAGCAGAAGGTATCAGAATGCTAAAGACGGATGGAACAGCCGTCTGGAGCTAACGGAGGGGAAGTAAGGCCAAAGTTGGGACGCAAGTCCGTTCTAAGGCATTCCCCCGCGATGTCAGAAGCCTACACTATACTCGCTTCGAGTTAGTGTAGGTAGTTCACTCAGAGGAAAGGTTTCTCGATTTAAGCAGAAATTGATCAAAAGAGCGATCGCTACAATCGTTCCTGGGTGGAGACAGTTGGGTTAAGGTAGAATTCAGGAGTCAGAATTATCCCAAGCAGGAAAATTCTGACTCCTAAAAAAATGCTTCTTTGTACCGATGTCTCAAACCAGCAGTCTCCAAAATACAGAGTCTTCCAATCCTCTCTTAACTCTCAGCTACGAACCAGCTATGGAATCATTGGGAGATGATTATTACGATGTAGTTGCAGCAGCGAAGTTTCCCAAGCATATTTTACGCTTTCGGAATGACCAATTGTTACCTTTGATGGGATTAGATTCCCAAACAGTTACAGATACCCATTTCATAGAAGCTTTTGGCAAATTTGAGGGCCGCGAACCTTTGTTGGCTTTGCGTTATCACGGTTATCAATTTGGCGAATACAATCCTTTTTTAGGAGATGGAAGAGGCTTTCTTTACGGTCAAATTCGCGGGACGGATGGAGAATTATACGATTTCGGTACTAAAGGTTCCGGTACAACTCCTTACTCTCGTGGCGGTGATGGTAGGTTAACGCTGAAAGGCGGAGTAAGAGAAGTGTTGGCGGGAGAAGCTTTATATCAAATGGGTGTGAGAACTTCTCGCTGTTTAAGCATGATTGAAACTGGTGATTCTCTGTGGCGGGGAGATGAACCTTCTCCAACTCGGTCATCGGTAATGGTGCGTTTTAGCCGTTCTCACATTCGTTTCGGTACTTTTGAAAGGCTGCATTATTTGGGACGCAAAGATTTAACTAAAAAGCTTTTGGATTATGTAATTGAATATTATTATCCGCATTTGCAAGGAACAGAAAATCTTTATGGAGAATTCTATGCAGAATTAGTGAAAAGGGTGGCAGAATTGGTAGCGCAATGGATGGCGGCAGGATTTTGTCATGCCGTGCTAAACACCGATAATATGTCGATTACGGGAGAAAGCTTTGATTATGGCCCTTATGCTTTTATTCCCACTTATAAACCAGATTTTACGGCGGCCTATTTTGATTATTACGGTCGCTATAGTTATGGCAATCAAGCGATGATTTGTCGTTTGAATTTGGAAATGCTTCAGCAACCTTTGGCGTCAGTTATTCCGATGGCTGATATGGAGGCTGGTTTGGCTCAATTTTTCGATTACTATTATTTGAGTTATCGAGATTTAATGCTGAAGCGGTTAGGATTTGATGGGTTGGAAATTCCCGAAGCAGATGATTTGTTGAATGTAACTATTGAGATTTTAAAAGAAACTCAAGTTGGTTACAATGAATTCTTTGCCGAACTCAGACAGCAATTTTTTGCTAATTGGCGAGAAGATGCTAGTCAGATTTTTAATAATGGGTTGATTACTCCTTCATCGGAACAGATAAGTTTATTGGATAAGTGGCGAAATTTATATCATTGTGCTTTGAACAGTTTGCATCCGGACGAGATGGGTAAGGTTGCTCAAATGTTGCGCGATCGCAATCCAATTACTGTCATCGTTCGTCCGGTCATAGAATCTATTTGGGAACCAATTACAAAAGAGGATAATTGGGAACCTTTTTATGATTTATTAAACAAAATTAGGTCAAAGAATTAACAAATGACAAATAACCAATTACCAATGACAATTACCTAATGAATTCCGCGATCGCGTTCTAAATCGTAGATAACTTTTTCCCAATACCAAGTTTCTGTTTTGCCGGGGTTTTTCTCTCTTTCGTTTTCGATTAATCTTTCGGCAGTTGCCCAATTTCCGCCGACTAAGGTGAGGAGTCTACTTTGTAATTGAGGGCTAACTTTTCCTCTGGGATAGTTGTTGAATTTTTGTGCTTGATTGGGAGAAGATTTCGATCTTGAATGAAATTCAATGATATCTTGTTTGATGATTAAGTCATAGTTGCCAAAAAAGTTTTGTCCTAAGAGAGGAATAGCGCCAATTGCTACTAATAAATTGTTGACTGAAACACCGCCAACCCCGATGTAAGCAACATTCCCCATCGGGGATTCGATGAGTTGTCCGTTAGCAATTACTGCTCTTTCTATACCAACAATAACCACATTTAGTACTGCTGCCATATCAGGAGTAATTGTGGTATGAGAAGCTCCCGTATCTAACAGCATTTCAAAAGTATGATAACGGTTAAATAATACATCAATTACAGGTGTTCCACCTTGGCGGCGTTTGATTTTTACTTGAAATATTTCAGTTTTAGATTTTAGTGTTTCTTGGGATTTTTGGATAGAGAGTTCGGCTTTATTTTTTTCTGCTAATGCTTTTTGGTAGTTCTCGTTTTCGCTGCGTTCTTGATAGAGTTTGGCTGCTTGTTCAAAATCTGCGATCGCGGCAAAACTATCACCGTACTCAGCACGAGCAATTCCGCGATGATAATATCCTTCTGCTAAGTTTGGTTGGATATTTAAGGCTTGAGTAAAATCTGCGATCGCTCGCAAATAATAGCTCAATTTAGAGTGCATTAATCCTCGTTGGTAATAAATTTCATAACTTTGGTGATTTAGTTGAATTAACCAATTAAAATCTTCAATGGCTGCGGCGTATTGTCCGCTGATTCCTTTCTGAACTGCTTGGTTAATGAAGTCTGTTGGCTCGAACTGGAAATTATATTTAGGAGTTTGAATAGTTTCAGGCTGGGGTGGTTGTAATTGTTTGATATTATCCAAACATTGACGGCATTTGGCAGCTTCTTTTTGTTCTAAATAAATTTCGGCTGCTTTTTTGTAATTAGCGATCGCAACTTGGATATTGCCCAATTTATGACAAATCTTGGCTCTTAAATTATAAGCAGGTGCGTGATGGGGATTGATTTTAATTAATCGATCGGCATCATCGATGGCTTTGGCAAAATTTCCCAAAGCTAAGTAAGCTAAACTGCGAGCAAAATAGGCTTCTATCCGATCGGGTTTAATTTGTAAAACGCGATCGTAATCTTCGATCGCACTCTTGGTATCTTTAAAATCAAAACGTGCTAAACCTCTTTGGTAATAAGCATCAGCAAAGTCATGATTAATCCGCAAGGCGCGATTAAATTCTTGGATTGCACCTGATAAGTCTCCCTGACGAAACTTATCTATTCCTCGCTGGTAAAACTCTTGCTCTAGTTCCACGATCCCAAGATTTTGGTAGTGTAAATAAATCGGTTTTCGGTTTTATGATAAATAATCAACCGCGTCGATTGACTTACGGCGTCGCTTGCGATTTCGCACCCGCTGAATAATCCTTAAACCTACAAAATAAGTACTAATACTAGCGATGGTTGCTACTACCAAACAACCTAAGAGGAGGTCTGTTAAAAACTCAGATCCCAGATCCATCATATTTTCCCAGGAGTGAAAATCTTCTGGAGAAAAAGTTTCTTGAGAATTTAATAACCACCTACCAATTTGGAAGTTAAAGGCATAAAGAGGTACGGCAGTAAAAGGGTTACTGATCCAAGTAGCTGCGGCGGCGACAATTTTATTTCCTCTGATTAAAGCGGCAATCAGAATCGCAATTAAAGTTTGGGTAGCGATGAAGGGAAATAACCCGGCAAAAACTCCCGCAGCTAAACCTCTTGCGATCGATTCCGGACTTCCGCGCAAGCGAAGAAAGCGCAAGTAAAAGTAATGTAATTTACGCCGCCAATTCTGTCGGAAGCGTTTGGACTGACGATGGGAAGTAAATATAGTTTTTGTCGGTTGGGTGAGTAACCGCTGCTGAGATTTTCTAGACATAGGCGTCATAGGTTTCCAAGCTTTAGCTGGTTAGTTGGGAAAATAACCCATACTTTTTAAATTAAGCGATCGCAGGGGCGATATACCACTCCTAGAGAGCGATCCCCATTGATTTCGATGACTAAATCTACCCTGGTTGAGTTTCTAGTTAAAGGCTTAACAAACAGTTCTGGGTGGATGCTACGCCAGAAATACTCTACAAATCGATCCACCATTTCATCTGACATTCCAGATTTACTTAAGGAAACCATCTCCCTTTCCGCTTGTCGCCGCCACTGCTGAGAAAGGCGATAATCCACTGGATACAGCACCATTAAACGATCTAACCTTTCCCATAAAGGCAAATAATCTGTCAGCTTGGCATTCATATCGCGGGCAAAATCGCGATCGGCTGGGGTGATAATAGGCGGTGGGGCATTCTCGAAAGCACTGGGATCGATCGGTTCCACGCCGACAAACCAACCTTCAAACAGAACGATATCAATATTTTCCACGATTTCTGGCTGAGTGCGATCGCCAATTCCACCCCAAGCAGATTTATCAAAGCGGGGAACTTCCACCACACCCCGTTGCTTTCGTAACTCGTCTAAAACTTCGATCCCCAAATCAACATCGTGGGTTCCGGGTGGCCCACGCCAAAGCAAACGGGGGTCTCGCGCTTGCAGCAGTCGTCTTTCCTCATAAGTTTTGTAAAGGTCATCCAGGGAAAGGCCGAGCGTTCGATAACCGAGATGGTCGAGAATTAAGATTAAAATAGCAGCTAGAGTAGTTTTGCCAGTGCCTTGTCCGCCCAAAATGCCCTGAATCAGCGGGCGTGCTAAATTTTGACGACATTCTGCTAATTGGATAGCCAGGGGAAGCCAGAGATTCCAGAGAGTTTCTAAAACCCTATTTTGGTTATAAAAACCTTTATTTTGGCAAAATTGAATTACTTTACTGCTAACAGAGGAGAAAATTTGCGATCGCTTTTGGCAAATTTCTCCCACATTCTCAGAAGTAATCCCAAATGCTTTCGCCCGTAAATTATCCTCTAGCAACCAAAATAAAAGTTTTTTTCGTTCAAATTCCGATATAGATTTTCCCGACCTTAAATTTTGCAAAATTTCAGCGAGGGAATCATTTTCTCGAGCCATATTTTGACACCAATTTACTTGAAAGCGGTCATTCCCGCCAGCCCCTGTCAAAACAAATAAACAGTGGCAAGCTTTTAGATAAATCGAATCAAGACCCCAACTTGAAAGCTTCAATAAACAAACTGTAAGTCAAACCAATCTTGAGCGCATTTAACATCGCTGCCAACAGAGAACTAGAAGCTTTGCGGCGAAAAACACCATAAAAAATGCGGCTTGTTAACTCTGTAAATCCCACTAACAATCCAGCCCCAAGAATATCCCAATCCGCAGCTTGTCCGGCAGTAGTAGGAATCGCCGTTCCCAAAAAAATACCGAACAGTAAGCTGATAGCCAACAGGGAAATCCGCCGCCAAGGGTTGATAAACCAGCTTCCCATCTGAGAGCTAATCACATCTACTAGTTTATTCAATCGAGTATTTTGCATTACGATAATCTTTTCATTTCCAAAAGGTGATTCCAATGCAGTTGGGGATCTGCTATACCCAGAATTAGAGACTATAAAGCCTCAAAATCGTTATGACTAAAAACTATGAATCTAAAACTAGTATTTTATCCTGCTGCTATCATCGGAGTTCTATTCTTAATGCTGGCATTAGTGCTGCAACGCTGGCAAATCGTGATTTCTTTTGAGCCACTAGAACCCCAAGCAACTTTACCCCTTGCCTCCTCGCCCATCAGTCCATCTGTTACCAGGTCTGCCGAATCCTCATTTACCGAATCTACACCACAACCCACCGTTAATGCGGCGGCGAACGGCGAGCGAAAAGAAGCAACTAGCACCGCTAAACCATCAGCAGCACTTCCACCAGGCGTTCTACGCCTGAGCAATCAAAGCGAACATCCCATTCGAGTAGCATTTCTAGCCAAGGAACAAGCTAGCAAATCCACTCAACAGACTGGTTATGGCGAACCTGCCCACTGGGATTTTGAGCCGGGAGAGGGAGCGAGTAGCGGGCTGGTTTTGTCCTTACCTGCCGGATTTGTCAAACTGGACGAGGGAGATATTTTGATTGCTTTTGCTCAAGATGGTTCTCGTCGGTATTGGGGGCCATTCGTGGTGGGAGAAACGCCCCAACCAGCTTGGAATAAAGATAAAAAAGAATGGCAGTTAATTTTGTCACCTTAGGTTATACCAATTCACTTTAACCATGTCGTTTATCTTTCTCCCTGCCCCCTTCTTCGGTTTTGTGGATAGTACAGTTGTTGAACGGGTCTGATTTTTGCTAGAAATATTCGATTTACCAAAAAAATGGGTTTAAAGCCCCGCCCTAGAAGGGCGGCTTTTTAAAGTCATTAGGAAGGGTAAAACGGGCAATTAAACTTCTAATTAATTCAAATTTGGTCATCAATCGTCTAATAATTTTTTTTATGGCTGGATTTTGTAATTATTAATTGTAATATTTAATCTACTATTTTTTATAATGTGTACAGACATTTAAGCCCACATATATTATAATATATTTGGGTTGAGAGGTCGAATCAATGCTAGTTCTAGAATATAAAGCTAAAGCAAGCAAAAATCAATACAAAGCTATTGATGAAGCTATCCGGACAGTCCAATTTATCCGGAATAAATGCCTAAGATATTGGATGGATGCCCCCAGAGATAGCAAGATTAACTACGCTGTTTTAAGTAAGTATTCCACAGAGCTACGCAACGAGTTTAATTTTGTTAAATCTCTCAATTCAACGGCAGTACAAGCTTCGGCAGAAAGAGCATGGTTAGCAATTTCTAGATTTTTGGGGAATTGCAAATCTAACAAACCAGGTAAAAAGGGTTTTCCCAAATTTCAAAAAGATAATCGCTCTGTTGAATACAAGACGAGTGGTTGGTCGCTTCATCCAACAAAAAGACGGATTACCTTTACCGATAAAAAATGTATTGGTGAATTGAAGTTGTTAGGCAAATGGGATATACATACATATCCTGTTAAATCTATTAAAAGAGTCAGGATTGTAAAAAAAGCTGATGGCTTCTACGTTCAATTTTGCTTGGGTATAGATGTTAAAAAAGAAACTAGAGTAGCTGATGGTGAAATAGGGCTAGATGTGGGAATCGAGTATTTTTACTCTGATTCTAACGGCTACCACGAACCAAACCCGCAGTTTTTAAGAAAATCTGAAAAAGCGATTAAACACGCTCAGAGACAAATTTGTAAAAAGGAGAAAGGGAAGAATCAACGACAAAAAGCACGGGTTAGATATGCTCGAAAACATTTAAGGGTAAGTAGACAACGGAATGAACACGCTCTCATGATTGCGCGTAACGTATGCAAGCTTAACAGCTTAGTGGTCTATGAATACTTAAATATTAAGGGCATGGTAAAAAATCACTGTCTTGCCAAGTCAATCAATGATGCAGCTTGGTCTAATTTTTGTCAATGGTTAGAATATTTTGCTGTGAAATTCGACACGAAAGCTGTTGCTGTTCCACCTCACTACACATCACAAAAATGTAGTGATTGTGGTGCGATAGTTAAAAAATCTCTCTCAACTCGTAGCCATAAATGTAGTTGTGGATGTGAGCTACAAAGAGATACAAACGCAGCAATAAATATTCTGAATTTAGGTAAAAATAGGTTGGGACACAGCCGAATTAACGCTACAGGAGATGGAACCTCTACTTTGCTTGGGGCGACCCTGGTGGAGCAAGTTTTGTCAATGAATGTAGAATCCCTGTGGCTTTAGCCCAGGGAGTGTCAAGGGTAAAGTTAAATCTGGCCACAAAACCGGGCAGGGAATTGTTTACGGACAGTGAAAGGTTACATGGAAAAAAGTTTCGATCGCTTGATTACCTCTGTAGGAAAATATTCGCAACAGCATCCCGAAATCAAATGGGTGCTGTCCTTTTTGTGGTTGATATTGATTGGTTGGCTGGCATTTTTCTGGAATTTAGGCAATATTGGTCTGATTGACGAAACAGAACCCTTATTTGTGGAAGCTGCTCGCCAAATGGTGGTAACTGGTGATTGGATCACGCCCTATTTTAATGGGGAAACTCGTTTTGACAAGCCTGCTTTAATTTACTGGTTGATGGCAGTTGCTTATAAAATCGTGGGAGTAAATGAGTGGGGGGCGCGACTGCCCTCTGCTTTAGCGGCTTTTGCTCTGGCTGCAATGGCTTTTTACACGCTAAGGTATTTTGGTTTTCCTTCTCCAGCTACGCTGGTAAATCAGCAACAGGAGAAGGAGGAAAAATTTACCGATCGCTTTTCTCTTTGGTTATCAGCTTGGATAGGTGCGGCTTTAATAGCTTTGCATCCTCTGACCATTGTTTGGGCAAGAACTGGCGTTTCGGATATGCTGTTGAGTGCCTGTATGGGAATGGGATTGTTATCATTTTTTCTGGGATATGCGCGAAAAAACGATCCGGAAAAGAGTTTGCCGATTTCCGATTCCCGATTTTCCATTTCTCCCAAATTCTGGTATTTATCCTTTTATATTTTGATTGCTTTAGCGGTTCTTACGAAAGGGCCTGTAGGAATTGTTTTACCCGTTTTGATTATCGCTGCTTTTCTAGTTTATTTGGGTAATTGGCGAGAAGTTTTGGCGGAAGCGCAATTACTAACGGGTAGTGTGATTTTTTGCGCGATCGCTTTGCCTTGGTATGTTTTAGTTATTTTGCGTAACGGTAATGCTTATATTGATTCGTTTTTTGGATATCACAATATCGAAAGGTTTACTCAGGTAGTTAATCGCCATTCTGCCCCCTGGTATTTTTATTTTCTAGTGGTACTGGTGGGATTTTTTCCTTGGTCGGTTTATTTACCTTTGGCGATCGCGCGTTTAAAATTTTGGCAGCGCCGCCATTGGCAAAACTCTCCCCGTGCTACTCATCTGGGCTTATTTGCCTTTTTTTGGTTTGCGGTAATCTTTGGCTTTTTTACGATCGCGGTTACCAAACTTCCCAGTTACGTATTACCTTTGATGCCTGCGGCTGCTATTTTAGTAGCGCTTTTGTTCGGTCAACAAATTTCTTTAATTATCGAACATCGGTCATTAGGAAAAAATCCGGGTCTGTTCTGGAGCGGGATTTTTAATGTAGTGCTTTTGTTAGCAGTGGCGTGTGTAATTCTTTATAGCCCTAATTTAATTGGATACGATCCAGCCGTACCGAACCTTTATAAATTGGTTGAGCGATCGAATTTACCAATTCGCGGATTTTTAATTTGGGGTTTAACTAGCCTTGGTGCAGTTATCTTATTGCTGCGACGGCGTTGGCAGCCTTTTTTAGTAGGCGTAAATTTGGCTGGTTTTTTGGCTTTTTTAATTTTTGTCTTAACTCCCGGTTATTTTTTAGTTGATGAAGCGCGTCAGTTACCTTTGCGGGAATTAGCTACTGTGGTTACCCAGGTACGGCAACCGGGAGAAGAGTTAATTATGGTTGGCTTTAAAAAGCCTAGTTTGGTATTTTATACAAAGCAATCGGTAAATTTTTTCAAAAGTTTTGAAGAAGCTTTTGCTTACATCGAACAACCTGCTAACCCTCAAAGAAATTCGTCTTCAGTTCTACTCTTAACTCAATCTAACAAGATCGATCCGGTCATTTTACAGCGTCTTAAATACCAAAAATTAGCCGATGCTAGCGCTTATGAGTTATTACGAGTTTCTCGGAAGCCACGGTCTAACGGATAGGGGCTTAGGGAAGAAACAAGAGTTGAAGAAGAATTCTCGCCAGTCAGAATCAATCAGTCGGGGATAAGAGACCCGCGACTGAATTATTGCACCTCCAAATCATAGATTTGGAGGGGGTTTTAAACCCATTTATTCATCCACCAGTCACACAGATAAAAATTCTGAATTCTGACTCCTGAATTCTGTTTGATAATTGCTAAAACTCTTAATTTTAGGGATTTTTTTTAGCCCCAGCCCCTCACCCCGATCGACTAATCTTTTTTGATGAATAAGGCGCGATAAACTGGTTCTCCTCGCGATAGAGTAGAGAGTTCTCTTTCGGTGGGAACTGGTAAGGGGTTAATTTCTAGCCATTGGGAAGTTTGTCGATAGAAAGTGGGATTTTCGCTAAAGCGATCGCACATCTCTACTGCTACTTCTTTGATATCGGATTGAATAAATACCCATCCTTTAGGAACCAGATAAATGGCTAAATCGTTAACCATTCCTGATTGTACTACTCGCCGTTTGTGATGGCGTTTCTTAAACCAGGGATCGGGAAATTGAATTGCTACGCGCTGCAATATTCCGGCGGGTAAAGAACTTAATAAATGTCCGAGCGAGTTGTTAGCATTACCAAACAAGTAATGAAGATTTTTTAATGCCAGTTTATCTCTTTGCTTGTTGGCTTCTTCGACTAAAGGTTCGCGAATTTCTAATCCTAAGAAATTCCAATTGGGTTGTAACTGTGCCATTTGTAAAATAAAATTTCCTCTAGCACAACCGATGTCTAAAAACAAGGGTTGTGTCAAATCAGCATAAATCTGATTCCAATCAGGGGGACTGGTGGTAACTTGATACTTGTTACTGAGGGGGTTAACGTGTTGGCGAACTCGAACAGCTGCCAAAATAAATACTCCTTTTAACCGATCGAAATTCGAGCGAGACGATCTTAATTATTAAATAATTATTCCCGATAAGTAATAAAAAATTAAAATATACTAGACGGGGATCGACCTTTTGCCACTTTATCCCTGCATTGGCGCTATGAGTCTAAATTTCCGCTTTGCGGTGGTGAGCGACTTGCACGTTGCCCTGCCTCAAACTATCTGGGATAGTCCACATCGCTTTCATCTAGTGGAAGTCAGTATTCCAGCATTGGAAATGGTTTTCAACCATTTGGAACAACTGAATTTGGATTTTTTATTGCTGCCGGGGGATCTCACCCAGCACGGAGAACCGGATAATCACGCTTGGTTGGCCTCACGTTTATCCGAGTTGCCTTTTCCAGTTTACGTGGTGCCGGGGAATCATGATGTCCCTTATTTGCATAAAGCGGAAAATGCGATCGCTTGCGTAGATTTTCCACACTACTATCAGAAGTTTGGCTACGACGATCCCAGCCAAATTTATTACACTTGCGAAATTTTGCCAGGGGTGCGCTTAATCGGGCTGAATTCCAATCAGTTCGATGACGAGGGAAAACAGCTAGCACAGGGGCGTCTGGATGAGCCACAATTGAACTGGCTAAAACAAGTTTTAGCAGACGCATCAGAAGAATTAGTGCTGGTGATGGTGCATCACAACATCGTCGAACACCTGCCCGGGCAATCTCGCCATTCAATGGGGCGTCGGTATATGTTAGAAAATGCGCCGGAATTGTTGGAAATTTTGCAAAATCGGGTTCAACTGATATTTACCGGGCATTTGCACGTTCAAGATGTCGCTTGCCAGCAAGGAATATACGATATTACTACTGGTTCTCTAGTTAGTTATCCTCATCCTTACCGCATTTTGCAGTTCCGTAGCGATGAACTAGGCAGAAAGTGGTTGCAATTAGAAACTCATCAGCTAAAGTCCTTACCGGATTGGCCGGAATTACCCCAATTATCTCGTCAATGGATGGCCGATCGCAGTTTTTCCTTCATGCTCAGGCTGCTCACCGAACCTCCATTAAGTTTGCCCCGAACTACCGCTGAGGAACTTGCGCCCAGTTTGCAATATTTCTGGGCTGATATTGCGGGTGGGGATGCCATTTTTGACTTTGCTCATTTTCCACCTATGGTGCGTCGTTTTTTTAATAGCTTCAGCGCTATTAGTGCGAATGGCACGCCCACCTTTATTGATAATCACGCTACTTTGCTATTGTCCTAGTGCCTACAAATTTCGGCAAATGCCAAAGACGGAAGTATAACCGTGTAGGAAGGTGCTACCTCCGACTGGGCCAATTTCTCCGTTACAGAAGAAACCGCCCACGGGAACGTTGCTTAAGTAGCGGCGGAACAGCCGGGAGTCAAAATTAGGACATCCATATAATCCTTCTCCTCTGCCCAAACAGGAGAACATCAAAGCACCAACGGCATCGGAATTGGGATGTTGTCGTTGATAGCGTTTGAGTAGCATTTCCAAGTCTTCTGCTGAAGTATGGGCATCTCGCAAGTGAAATTGGATACGCTGCCCCGAACGAACCCGATCGCCGATCGCGATCGCGCCTGCTCTGGGATCGACTCCCAGCAAAGTGCGAATTAAAAAATCGCCATGTTCCAAATCCAACTTGAATTCATCTCGCGCCACCCCCACAAATAAAGAATTCTGGGCTAGCATCCGATCCTCTTCACTAAGAGTTTGAATCAAGTCTCGCAAAGCATCTAAAGGTTTGCGCGATTTTCCGCTGATATCGCAAGCATTGGCTTGTTCCTCCAATCCCATTACCACATTGCGTTCTCCTTCCGTGACGCGATATGGTTGACCGATCGGACGGCATCCCTGAGCCACGATACTCTCTAAAACTATATTCCCGCTTAAGGCCACACCAACGGTTCCTTCGCGGTAAAGTCGGTAGTTACAGAATAAACCGCTACTGCCCACCATGCTGCCACCGCTAGCGAGTCCTCCCACTTTAATCGATCCTGGATAAGCGAAATCCAATCCTTGGCAGAGATCGTTGATCGCAGAGGAAAAAGGATCGGCTAGCAAAATAAAGTGGGGATTAGCTTGGGGCAGTACGCCGATCGTATCGATCCAAGCATCTGGCGGGCTATCTAAATCGGGCAAAGATTCCGGCTGAATGTGAAAAGCACGAATATTTACCCCTGGTAAGGACATCAGAGTCAGGCTTAATCCCGGTTCTCCCTCAACTTCCTGTGCTTCTCCCTGGCGATTCATCCCGATCACGCCACCCCCACCGCATCCAATGACCACCGGTACGGGCAGTACTTCCTGCAATAGAGGCATCAGCCTGCTATATTCACTGGTAAAAGCAGATGAAATAAAGACTACCGCCAAATCTGCGCTAACTCCTAGAGATTCGCTGGCGCGTTCTGCCACTTCTTCAACAGCCGCTTCCAAAGAAGGACGAGTTGACAGCGCATTCGCCCATTTAAGCTGATTAGTCATGGGGTTTACCATCGTCCTCAATTACTGTTTGATGTTATTTTTAGTCTAAAGATTTACCGATCGAGCTTTTGTGCTAATTTCCCTCGATCGTTTAGCTACTAACCTAAGCTGGCGCGAAAAAACCTGTTTTGAGAAGCCAGGAAGTGAATAATGCTCAATAATGGATTCTTGATTCTCTCCTCCTCTCAGCTTGCCTGCTTAGATCGATCGTGGGTAATAGTATATATTGCACTATGTTTGCCATATACCATGCAATAGCACTTTCAGCTACAAAAAGCTGTAACTATCTTGTCTAACTGAATTTTAGCGATCGCAAGTTAAGAAGTGTTAAGCTATAAACTAGCATAATCAATAGAATGTAATCCTCTCTGGGAAGCGATCGGCGGTTAAATCTTAAAAAATAAACTTGGATACCGCTTTAATGAATAGGCTGACTGTATCAATAATAGTTAGGCTATCTCAGACACCAGCCTCCCAGGTAAGATTTACCAGAAGGCTAAATCTATATCAGATCGGCTCTTCTGGCTGAAAAATTTGATTGAGAAAAGAAACCTATGAGCAACATCCAAGAGAAAATCGAACAAGAACTAGAGCAGGCTCGTGAAGTCTGCGATGTTAAGGGTAGCAACTCCAAAGAATGCGCTGCTGCTTGGGACGCTGTAGAAGAATTGCAAGCAGAAGCTTCTCACCAACGACAAGTTAAGCCGAAAACTTCTTTAGAGCAATTTTGCGATGCTAACCCCGAAGCCGCTGAGTGCCGGATTTACGAGGACTAAGATTTGTTAGTCCTCCCGTTGGCGATGACTGCCAAAACAGCGCCTTTGGCGCGTAATTAACAATTAACTAAGGCAACCGGACTTTGTTGTAAAAGTTCGAGTTGCTTATTTTTTCGTTTCCGCACCAGGACACGTTAAAAACCAACGCCAATCCAATTTTGCGATAATATTGTTTTTCCACCTGATGTCAGCATTATACGAGCTATGCAAGACCCTTGGTTTAAACCGCTAGTCTGGATGGACTACAAACTAGCACTGTTATTCACGCTGATTATTCCTTTAATTCTACTGATTTGGGCTTTTGTCGGAAAGATGGAAGCCATTCAACGTTTGTTAATTATCTACTGGCGAGTAGCGAGTCTATTAGCAATCACAATTTATTTAATGATAGCTGCTATTCCTATTAGCTTTATTTCAGGTATTTTAGCTCGGATATTAATACCGATATCTGTCTGGTTTTGGACGGATATTAACGAAGAGATTAATGACTTACCTGCTCGGCCACTGAAATTGGCTCTCACATCTTGGCGGTGGGCAATTTCCGTTTATTGCACTTTGAGTGCTATAGCGCAAATTCCTTTTTTAGGATGCGCTATTTCTGCCAGACAAGCCGTACTGGAAAACCCGTCTTGCCGAGTTTGGTTAGATCCACCTTGGGCTTACAAATTACTATTTCATCCCCAGCCTGGTAATCAAGGATTTTTGGGCTTTTTAGGGGTAGTGGGATTGATTATTTACGTAGCTTATTTTGGTTATTTCTTGTTTGTCAGATTGGCAAAAGAAGGACGCACGGCGATCGAACAGTAAAGTGTCAGGTTGTGATTGGTTATCGTTCATTTTTCATTAGTAAAAAAAAGACTAATCCGCTCGGTATTGAATTTGTAATTAATGGCGAATGACTGCTCTAAAATCAATAGCGATCGACCATGATTAATGCCATTGAAAAACGCCTCGAACAATACACTACTAAGCGTCCGCAAGAAGTATTGCTGGTGAATGTTGAGATTGCTGGAGAAGAAGACCAAGTTGCTATTTTTAGGGGTTTTTCTAGTTCTTTAATGCGTCCGACGGCAAACGACCCGGATGTACCGGTGTTGCCAGATAACGCGAAAGTGATCGGTATCGATCGAGTAAGTAGTCCTTACAATCCAGCATCTCCCCGTTATCTAGAACGAGGATTGACTTGGGAAAAGATGGAAGCTTTGTTATTAGAGGTGGGCGTTTAGTTAAGGCGAACTTAAATAAGGAAATCCCCAATACTAGACTATCAAAGAATTTAATTCTAGTCCGTGTCTTTTTCTACCGTTTTTAATAAAATGGTGGAAATTTAAACTATTGAGTTCAAGAATTGATAATTCGAGAGCGATCGTCAAAAATAACTGACAATGTATCGGTGGATATGTTAATCACGAAAAACAGATGAAAAGAGCAATTTTAGTTGAATTTACCGATATAAATAAGCTTTTAGGCAGATGCGCTAATTTTTAACTTAGCTTTGGAAAAAGCTGCGCGATTTAACGCATTTTTGGAAGTGAAGAGCAAGTTCGATGATTTTAAGTTGGGTAGCGTACAACTAAGTAATCAAAATCAGCGCAGAATATTACAGAGGGTAGACAAGTTCCCGAAAGTGCTATCCTCCACTTGTAAGGTGTGTTGTGTGGAGTGTGTTTAAAATATGGTTAAAACCCCCGTGCGGACTCAGCTTTTTAGTGGCTCTCAATTGCCACTAGGCTCAGGAGATTCATTATCATCGTTAAAACAAATCAATCTTAATTCTGCGAACAATCCCCTGAATTTACCTGCAACGCCTTTGTTTGGTACGGATGGAATTCGCGGCAGAGTAGGCGATTTGCTCAATGCCGAATTAGCCCTGCATATTGGTTTTTGGGCTGGTCAAGTGCTGCAAAGTAATGGCAATAGTACTGGGCCGGTGATTGTAGGGCAAGATACTAGAAACTCCAGCGATATGTTAGCAATGGCCTTAGCTGCCGGTCTGACTTCAGCTGGACTGGAAGTTTGGCATTTGGGGGTGTGTCCTACTCCATGCGTAGCTTATTTGAGCAGCGTTTCTCAGGCGGCGGGTGGAATCATGATCTCTGCCAGCCATAATCCGCCAGAAGATAATGGGATTAAGATTTTTGGCCCAGATGGTACTAAGCTGTCGAAAGAATTACAAGCAGAAATTGAAGCGGGGCTGCGAAGAAATCATAGCCTTAGTCCGGAAGCAAGTAATTGGGGAAAACATTTCGATCGCCAAGATTTAGTCAGTACTTATGCTGAATCGCTGCAAAAACCCCTGTTACCGGAAATCGATTTGCGGGGGATGCGAATCGTGCTGGATTTGGCGTGGGGTGCAGCGGTTAACTTGGCACCGCAGGTGTTTGCTTCGATGGGGGCTGAGGTAATTTCGTTGCACGATGTTGCTGATGGCGATCGCATTAATGTTAACTGCGGTTCTACTCATTTGGAACCGTTGAAAACAGCCGTCCGGCAATATAATGCGGATTTGGGATTTGCTTTTGATGGCGATGCCGATCGGGTTTTAGCGGTAGATGCCCAAGGTAGAGTAGTTGATGGGGATTACATCCTCTATTTCTGGGGGAAAACTCTTTCTCAAGCGCAACAATTACCCAAAAACATGATCGTTGCTACGGTGATGGCTAATTTGGGATTTGAGAAAGCGTGGAAAAATTTGGGCGGTGAATTCCTGCGAACTGCGGTAGGGGATCAATACGTTCATGCGGAAATGCTCCGTCAAGGTGCTATGTTGGGCGGGGAGCAATCGGGGCATATCCTTTGCCGTCATTACGGAGTAAGCGGCGACGGTTTGTTGACTTCTTTGCATTTAGCTGCATTGGTCAAACGGATGAATGCTTCTTTATCCCAATTGATCGATAGTAGTTTCCAAACTTATCCCCAATTATTGAAAAACGTGCGGGTGGAGGATCGGGAACGTCGGCTGAATTGGAAAAATTGCGATCGGTTGACTAGTACTATAGCTCAAGCAGAAGCAGATATGGCCGATCGAGGACGGGTACTAGTTCGGGCTTCCGGTACGGAACCTCTGATTCGCGTTATGGTGGAAGCTGTTAGTGCTGATTTAGCCGATCGCTGGGCTAACAATTTAGTCGCAGCCGTGCAGCAATATCTCGTAGCCTAGATTAACCAACCTCCACAAACTTAATTTTCACCGAAACAAGCAGTCGTCAAAGATTTTCTATCTTAGCGGCTGCTTGTTTTAAATTTAGATAACAGATCGCTAGTTTGTATAATACAACACTAAACTTTGGAGCTTTTTCGCTCATAGTTTTTAAAGATGCAAAAATCTGCCTTAATCCAGCAATTATACTCATCATTCAGGGTAATTTTGAAGATTTTTCACTGCTAGTTACGATAACTTAAGCAGTGATTAATAATCATGGATTTTCGTATATTTAAAAACTTAGAGGAACCTTTTCATGGGGCAAGCTTCTAGCAATGGAAAAGCTAATAATTTAGTGCATTTAGAATTGTTACCTGCCCAAAATTCTCCTTCTAGCTTTGATGTTCATCGCCTCTCTACTGCTAGAGAGATTAGTGCCGCAGTGGTAAACGTCAGCGGTCGTCAGCGGATGTTATGTCAAAGAATAGCCTTATTTTCTCTTAGATTAGTTTGCACTCAAGACATCGCAGAACGAGAAAGGTTGCGTAAGGAGTTGCACAGTGCGATCGATTTAATGGAAAAGTCTCACAACGGGTTGATCGATGGTGACCCTGAAATGAAGTTACCGGGAAAGCTTTCCTTAGTAGTGAAAGCTATGTACTTTGAAGCTCCTTTTTTCTTGGATCGGCAGGTGCGCCAATATATTGCCCAAGTCAGAGCATTACTACAAACTGAAGAGAGCCAATTAACTTACACGAATTTTCATTTAATTTATATATTAAAAGCGTCCGAACGAGAATTAATTAACTTTTTAGATGAAGTAGTCAATCAGTATCAAAAAGAATCGGAAGCCGAACAAGTTGCCATCGATATCAATCTGGAAGAATTATATTCTCAGAGTTGTACCGCCACTGCTAATGCCGAATCCCAAGCCGAACATTTAAAAGAGGCATTACAGGAATTACAACAAACTCAAGCTCAACTAATTCACGCGGAGAAAATTTCTAGCCTCGGTCAGTTAGTAGCTAGTTTAGCTCATGAAATAAACAACCCCATTAGCTTCATCTGTGGCAATTTAAGTTACGCCAATAAATATGTAAAAGAGCTTATAGAATTATTAGAGCTTTATCAAAAGGAATGTACGTATTTAAGTCCGGAAATTCAAGAAAAAATTAAAACTATCGATTTCTTTTTTTTGATGAAAGACTTGCCAGAAGTGTTGTCTTCTATGCAAATAGGTGTCGATCGCATTCGCCAGATGATGCAATCACTGCGAACTTTTTCCCGGATAGATGAAGAGGAAATGAAAAAAGTTAATATTCATGAGGGAATTGACAGTACTTTGTTGATGTTACAAAGTCGGATAAAATCGCAAGCTAAAGGTCGGGGAATTAAAATTATTAAAGCCTATGATAAATTGCCAGATATAGAATGTTATCCCGGCCAACTCAATCAGGTATTTATGAATATTTTGAGTAATGCAATTGACGCTTTGGAAATGGGAGCAGAAAATCGAATGGTAGGAAATAGTGAATTACCATCTGATTTTGACATCCCTACTATTTATATTGGCACGGAATTAATAAATTACAATCGCGTGAGAGTGCGAATTTGTGATAATGGCCCGGGCATGACAGAAGAAGTAAAAAATAGATTGTTCGAGCGCTTTTTTACTACTAAGCCAGTTGGTAAAGGTACTGGTCTTGGTTTGTCGATCGGTCACGAAATTATTACCAAAAAGCATGGCGGTTCTCTACTTTGTTTTTCCGAACTTGACAAAGGAACAGAATTTTGCATCGAATTACCAATCGAGAGAAAAGAGTACTTGCCTAATTCTGTAGTTGATGAAGGCTTAGTGGTTTTTCCATCCAGCCAGTAGAGGTGACCCGCGAGGCGCGATCGCAACTAAGTAAAAAGCCAAATTCTCAAGTGGATGCCAATGCTCCAGCAAGTATTTGGTAAATTTTGATTCAATTTGCTTAAGCGATCCCAAATATTATATAAAATTAATCGAGTTGTTTCACAATTTATGTAATGAAAGTACAAAATAGAGATAAAATAAAAATCTTCTTGCTACAAGCTCAAGTAAAAGTTATCAAGAAATGATGACTTAATAAAGTTGAGTGAATTAATTTAAATTTTGCAATTAAACAGGTAAATAAATGTCAGTAGCTGATATAAAAGTATAATAAATCAGGCAAAAGAGTTTTGGCAAGATTGGTAGAAAAATTACAATGTTGATGAGATGTAACTATGTTAGGCGCTTTATCCTTTTTACCTCGGCTATCCACTATGTCGTCCTGCGAAAATCAATTGGGTACTCCCAATGTTTTAGGCTCTCATCGGCGCAGCGTGACGCTCCGTAAAGCGATCGATCGCATCTGGAACTCTTTAGAGACAAAAGCAGGTTCGCAACATAGTTCGCCTCTTTTACAAACAGCAGTGGATGAAGTTGCCAACTTGTTACATTTAGACCGCTGTAGTTTTGTGTGGTACTTTCCTAACACCCAGCGAGTACAAGTAATCTGCGAACAGATTTGCAGCAAACAAAAATCCGTTCAACGTAATTACAACGAGCTAGATATATTTACTTCATCAGCTAGTGCCATTACCCAAGGACAAGTCATTACTAGCGCTGAAACTAGTATGGCAAAGGAATTTTTCGATAAGGTGGCTAGATGGTTTTCGCATCGGGTATTTAAAGATAAGAAAACCAAACTTTTAAAAAAACAAATAGAATTGATTTCCGGGTTGCATCAACTAGGAGAATTATCTTACTTAATATTTCCGATCGGTCGAGTTAACGCTGATGAAACACTCCTAGCAGAACAAAGCAAAATCGAGTTAATGGTGTGTTGGCGAAAATGGCCTCGTAAATGGTCCGATAATGAAATAGATAGCTTGTATTTAGTTAGCCAACAGTTAGAAATTGCGATTCGGCAAAGCCAACTTTACGAACAAAGTCAAAAAAGAGCTAAACGAGAAAAGTTAATCAATCAGATTACCAGTCAAACTCGCCAAAGTTTCGATTTAGAAACAATATTAACTTCTGCGATCGCTCAACTATTAGAAGCTTTAGAAGTAGACCGAGCAGTAGTTCATTTGGTCGAAGAATCCAGCAAGTACGACAAAAAAGAAGCGGAAAAAGAAGAACTAAAAGTACGAGCAGACAGACACTCATCTGCTTGTTTAATTAGCCAAAATAGCAGCAATTCAAAAACTTCTTCGGTTATTTCAAGCCAAAAGTATCAAAATTTTTGGGAAATCGCCCATAGAGCAACTTATCGACGGCAGCATTTGTATGAAGTTTACCGAGAAGGTTTTCCTCCTTCGATCGATGATTTCGATACCCACGGACCGATTACTCAATGGGTAATACAGCACCGTCAAACGGTAGTAATCAGCGATATTAGCAAAGACCCCCGGATTGGCGAACACAATGAAGAGTATCAAAAAGCTTGCATTAAATCTTCTTTAGTCGTGCCAGTACAAGCAAATAACGTGCTGCACGCTATTTTATACTTAAACCAATGCGGTCACAATCGATACTGGTCTAAAAGCGATCGAGAATTAGCAGAAGCAGTCGCCAATCAACTAGCGATTTCTATCCAACAAGCTTGTTTGTTTGCCCAAACTCGTGCCTCAATGGAACGAGAGTCACTGCTCAGGCTAATCAGCGATCAAATTCGCAGTACCCTTGATTTAAAAACTATTTTGCAAACAGCAGTGCGGGAAGTACAAAATCTTCTCAACACGGATCGAGTAGCAATTTATCAATTTACCGAAGGTTTCCAAGGAGAAGTGGTAGTAGAAGAAGCCAAGGGTGACTGGTTATCGATTTGCCAGCAAATGTGTGAAAATCGTTGCTTCATGAGCAAGTGTGCGTATCCCTACCAAGGAGAAAAATTACAAGTAATTAATGATGTTTTAAATAGCGAGCTAATTGATAGCTATGAAATGTTTTTGCAGCAAATGCAAGTACGAGCTAGCTTAGTCGTACCGATTCATATGGGCGAGTATGCCTGGGGATTGTTGATCGTTCACGAATGCCAAAAACCGAGAGCTTGGGAAGATAGCGAGATCGAATTGTTGCAACATCTAGCCAGTCAAGTTGCGATCGCGATTCAGCAAGCCGAACTTTACGAACAAGCCCGGACATCAGCTTTTGCAGCCCAAAGCAAAGCAGAAGCATTAGAAAAAGCTTTATACGATCTCCAACAAGCCCAATCCCAACTAATTCAAACAGAAAAAATGTCTAGCTTGGGTCAATTAGTAGCTGGAGTGGCTCATGAAATTAACAATCCAGTTAATTTTATTTATGGCAACTTAACCTATGCCAATAAATACACTCAAGATTTATTAAATTTGATCGGTTTGTATCAAAAATCATATCCCGAACCTACCCCAGAAATTCAGGAGCGCGTGGAGGATATCGACCTGGAATTTCTCTTAGAAGATATGCCAAAAATTTTATCTTCGATGGAAGTTGGTGCCGATCGCATTCGACAAATCGTACTGAGTTTGCGGAACTTCTCGCGAGTCGATCAAGCAGACATGAAACCAGTCAATATTCATGAGGGAATTGACAATACTTTGTTAATCTTACAAAATCGCTTGAAAGCTGATGCGGGAAGACCAAAAATAGAAGTAATTAA
Organism: Leptolyngbyaceae cyanobacterium; assembly: GCA_036703985.1. Taxonomy (GTDB): domain Bacteria; phylum Cyanobacteriota; class Cyanobacteriia; order Cyanobacteriales; family Aerosakkonemataceae; genus DATNQN01. Next base: position 31,960 of record DATNQN010000007.1, on the reverse strand, counting down.
AGAATACGGCGACTTACCTTTAGTAGAATGCTATGCTGGGCAACTGAATCAAGTGTTTATGAACTTACTCAGCAATGCGATCGATGCGTTAGAAGAAGCTCATACAGCATCTCCGGTAGCGGGGGAACCTCTACCTTGTGTAATGTCTCCTGAGATTACAATTCGCACTCAGCTTTCTAGCCCTGATTCTGTAGTGGTAAGAATTGGTGATAATGGCCCGGGCATGAACGAGCAAGTGAGGATGCGATTGTTTGATGCCTTTTTTACCACTAAACCAGTAGGACGGGGTACTGGACTAGGTTTGTCAATTAGCTATCAAATTGTTGTAGATAAACACAAAGGCGCGTTTTGGTGCGAGTCAGAAGTGGGGAAAGGTGCAGAGTTTTGGATTGAAATCCCTGTACGACAATCCGATCGCAGACAAGCAAATTTCCAAGGAAATTGAAACTTTACCGTCACGCGATCGGCATTGTTGAAAAAACAGGGAAAATGAAAACCTATCTCTGACAAAAGTCGCTCTTTTTCTGCGGTTAAAAATCAAAACTTACATCAGAATGAGTAAGTCTTCATTACATCAGAGGAGCAGAAAGATAATCGGGCGCTAAAGCTACGGATTCTGGTTTGTTCCTGACTGCTGTTAGATTGGGAGCAATATTCAAGACACCGGATTGATTGAGAATATTGTCAAACCTTAACACCAAATCGTTGGATTTTTCCGCAACGTAGAGGTTGCTGCCATCAAAAGTAATATCAACGGGATTACCCAATCTAGTGTTTGCACCAACAATTTGTGTTTGGACGGCAAAGTTGCCGTTTGCAGAACTAGCATTATTAATGACAAACAGTTGTCCGTCGTTGGGATTCATCGCGCTACCTACATCCGAAAGTAACAATGTATCGGAAGATTCCAAATAGATGATGCCGTGTAAGTTGACGGATATTTTATTAGTTCTGGTCGGATCGAAAGGCGTAATAATTCGAGATGGGCCGCCTGCACCGCGAGTAGATGCAAATCCATCGTAAACCAGTACCGTACCATCGGTAGCCGCGACGAATAAGCGATCGCTATTCGGTTCGTAATCGACATCCCAAGGACGCCTGCCACCTAAATTGGTAACGCTAAACAGCGGCGGAACATCACCTTGTGCTTGGGTACTAAATGCCAAAATGCTGGGAGTAGCGGCATTATTTTCTGCAACGAATACCAAGCCCAAATTATCGGCAACTTCCAAACCTTTCGGGCTGACAAGTCCGGTATTAGCACCAGTAATTATCCGGTCTCTGGAGCCGTTAACCGCTTGTCCGTCACGGCTATTAGCTAAACGATTTACAACTAAAATTCCGCCGTTAGTGTCGTTGCTATCAAAGGTAATAAAGGCATCACCCGTTAAGTCAAAGGTGATATTTTCCAAACTCGGTACTACGTTAGATGTGTTAAATGCGCTTTGATTTTGCAAGCTAGTTGTTAGTTTAGCGACGAATTCAGTCGAGCCAGCAGCGGGAGGATTGCTAGTCACGAAAACACCATCGATTTTAGTCGCTGTAGTTTCGATATCAGTAACGCCGCGATTCATCATTCGGCTACTTACATCAGCTACTAAAGATTCCGCTTTCGGTTGAGAAATGCTGACATCGGCAGCGATATCTCCACTGGGGCCATCGAAAATGTTTCTGTAAATTAACAGTCGGTCTCTGGCTTTTTCTGCAATGCGAACTTCCGTTCCATTTAAGATCAAATCGACGGGATTTCCTAATTCCGTTGATGGGCCTTCAATGGCGCGGGAAGGCACGACATTCCCGTTAGCAGTGCTGGCATTGTCTATTACATAAATTCGCCCGTCGCTATTAAAGTTAGGACTCTGCGCCGCCGTTGCCGCACCAACGTCGGAGATGATTAATTTGTTTCTGGCAGGAGAATAGGCGATGCCGTGAAGATTAGTAGAAACTTTGTTTCCTTGGGAATTTGTGGGAATAATTGTTCGGGAAATTCCGCCTGCGCCGATGGCAGTACCGTTGCCGATGTAGTTGTCGAAAACGCTGACATCGCCGTTGACTAAAGCGACGTACAATCGATCGGAATTTTCATCGTAAGTAACGTCCCAAGGATTGGCGGGGAGACTGGTAACGGCGACGGGGAATACGTCGCCCCCAGCAGAAGAGCCGAATACTTTCAGGTTTTGAGCGCCATTATCGGCGATGATTGCGAAGCCGGCAGTTTGCGCGATCGCAAATCCTTTCGGATTGATTAATTGTGTTTGCGCTCCTCTAATTTCCCGGTCTCTAATTGGCGAAAATACTTCTCCATCGGCACGATTGGCAATATTAGAAATAATCCGAAGACTTCCCGCACCAGGACTGACATCGCCTGCTTGATAAAGATTACCTAAAATATCTAGGTCAACACCTTCGTTGTTACCGCCGATAAAGCGTTTTATTCCCGAAAAGTTAGGAGCGAATTGCACTATATCTCCGGCGTTACCAGCACCGTTATAAGAAACATAGATTGCTGAAGGCTCGCGCAAAACATCGTTAGCAAAACGTCCTTCTACTACACCAAATTTAGCGTAGTGTTCAAAACCACTCCTAATCGTACCTGCGTTGACAGCTGCTGCCACATCGGTATTTTGCTGGAGATAAAAATTGTTACTGAACTCAGTACTGGCAATGCGGTTTTCGTATTGACCGAATTCTAAGTAGTGCCCGATCCCCGTCAGGGAGTCGGCGATCGCTGCTGCTACGTCGGGGTAGAGTTGTAGATAGAAGCTATTATTGTATAACCGACTCGGATCGCGGCCTTCAAATTGTCCGCTATTCAAATAATGCGCGATCGCAGTCGTTTGACCTCTAGCAACCGCCGCCGCCACATCTAAGTTGTTTTCTAAATAATAGCGGGTATCGAATACTTGACTGAATTCACGACTTTCAAATTGTCCGAATAACTCGTAATGTTCAAATCCACTTCTGAAAATTCCCCCGCTAACTGCTGCTGCTACATCTGCATTTTCCTGTAAATAGTAGCTGTTACTAAACAATAAACTGGGGTCGCGTCCTTCAAATTTACCCAATGAATTGAAGTGTTGAAGTCCACTGGTAAAAATGCCGGATTGTACTGCTGCTGCTACATCTCCATATTGGGATAAGTAATAGCTTTCACTGAAAAATGGGCTGGTATCTAACATTTTTAACTCTCCAACACATCAAAATTTTGACCAACTTCGGCAAATGTTGGCTGTTTGCTAGGAATCGACAAACACCTATCTAGCCATATTGGTGAATGCGAAGTTAGAAGAAATTTAATTTTTCACCAATCAATTGAGGACTTATAGCTAAATTATTCTAGCGGACTAAATTATATTTAGGCAAAGATATTTGGTTTAAAAATATCTTTGGCTTTTTTTCCAGAATTAGTCTTTTTTGTAGTGTAGTTAATAGGTTATGGAACAATTTTACTAGTGAACTAACTATAAAATAAATAATTTGTCAATCCTCTTTAAGAAAGAATTATATTAAATACTCGATCTGAAATATACAATTAAATGCTATTCATGCTGGGAAAAGCTAGATATACTAATTTCTTTTTTGTCTTATCGTGGACATCAATTTTTAAATAAAATAAAAAAAATTAGCTCAACTCATAACCATTATTAGTTATAATGGAGAAATAATTATAAAGCTTTTTCATTAAAATAGTCGCCTAAAATCTTTCTATATAAGATTTTGATATTTATTAAATAAGAAAAACTTTTTGATTATTTATTTCTTGTGTGCTAAAGCACAAACATAGAGTGATTAACGTCACGTATTTAAGATAAAAATAAGTAATACTTTAACATAAAAGCCTTTTTTGTTTAAGTAGCAAACGTACTTCTTTACATTACTTGCACATTCAGTAGAGGAAAGTTTTAACTTTTGGCTGTTGTGTCGTGGTAGTTAACCATAAATTGTTAACGATTTGTAATATATGGAAAGTAGGATACTATTTTTAATTACGGAGAAACTACAATGAAACTTAGCCCGAAAATACCAGTAGGTTATTTAGCAATGGGTTTATTTCGCAAAATACAAGAATATTTCGTCAATAATTTTCTATTATTAATTACTATAATTTTATTAAATATCTGGATAAAATTATTAACATTCTTATCAAAGATAGTCTTTTTTGCTGACTTTTTAAATAAAACAAAGAATACTGCCATCTACCAACGCCAAAAATTACAAAAAATTTTACGAAAAGTTGAAAAAATAATAGAAATAGCTAAGGACTCAGAAGAGTCATCTTCCTTAAAACGGGACAATTATTTATCTGCTTTAGTACAAATTCAAAAATTTTTATTAACTTTAAATGATGAGCTTAATTGCTACTCAAAAATACTGCGGATACTTGGTGAAATATCCAACTCCAGCCGAGTTTACATCTTTAAAGTCGCTCGAAATGAAATCAGCCAATTAATAATAGATAAACTTGTAGAATGGCGTAATAATGAATTTAATAGACAAAATAATAATTTGGAATTGCCAAACATTTTTAACGAAATTTTCTTTTCTCGCTGGAAAAATTTGTTACAACAAAACGAGATCGTAGTTGGAATGTCATCAGACTTTCCTGCTTCAGAACGTGCTGTTTTAGAAGCAAGAGGTATCCTTTCGATTCTGGTATTACCAATTATAGTTAAAGGAAATTTATTTGGATTTATCGGTTTGGAGCATGATGAAGAAAAACATTATTGGCAAAGATCGGAAGTAGATTTTTTGCGTGTAGCTGCCACCGCAATTTGCCTAGCAGAAGAACGCAGACAAGCAGAAGAAGGATTCAGCCGCTTAGCGACTATTTTAGACGCAACAACTGACTTTGTTGGAACTGCCGATCGACAAAGGCGCACGTTATACATTAATCAGGCAGGACGCCGTTTTTTAGGGATAGATATACAAGAAGATATCTCAAACTTGGCGAGTACCAATTTTTACCCCCAATGGGCTAAAAAAATCATTTTAGAAGAAGGAATTCCATCGGCTATATCCAATGGGGTATGGAGTGGAGAAATTGCTATTTTTAATTCTGATGGACAAGAAGTTCCGATCGAGCAGTTAATTATTGCCCATAAAAGTAAAGATGGCAAGATAGATTGTTTTTCTACTATTGGTCGTGATATTAGCGAATCCAAACAGGCTGAGCAAAAAATTAGGGAACTTAATACTAAATTAGAATTTTTGATTCAAGAACGGACTTTTGAATTAAGAAAAACTTTAAGTACATTGCAGAGCGAAGTAGCAGAACGGAAACGAGCAGAACAAGAACTAGAGAGTTTACTTTCTCTTCAGAATGCAACTTTAGAAGCAACTGTTGATGGTATTTTAGTGATCGATAGGAATGGTTCAATCACCAGCTATAATCAAAAATTTATTCAGATGTGGCATATCCCCAAAAATATAGCTGCTACTTTAAATAGGGAAACAGCACTTTACTTTTTGGTGGATCAAATTAAAAATCCCGATGATTTTATGGCGAGGATTGAGGAAATCAATGCCCAAGCAGATGCGGAATATTGTGATATTTTAGAATTTAAAGATGGCAGAATATTCGAGCGCTACTGCCAGCCTCAACGGATAGGAGAAGAAATTGTTGGTCGCGTTTGGATTTTTAGAGATATCACCGAACGCCAGATGGCAGAAAATACAATTCGCTATCAAGCTTTGCACGATCTTTTAACTGATTTACCCAACCGCATCTTATTTAATGAGAGGTTGTCTCATGCGCTAACGGAAGCGTATGAAAATCAAGGAATGCTGGCGGTAATGTTTTTAGATTTAGATCGATTTAAAACTATTAACGATACATTAGGTCATGCTTTTGGCGATCAACTGTTGCAAGTAGTAGCGGAAAGGCTAACAGGTTGTTTGTGGCAACATGACACGGTTGCTCGTTGGGGAGGCGATGAATTTACCCTTTTATTACCTCAAATTCGCTGTGCGGAAGATGCGGAAAGAATTGCTCAAAGAATTCTTTCTACTCTTAAACAACCTATTGATATGGGCGATCGCCATCTTCATATTAGTGGCAGCATTGGAATTGCTTGCTATCCTCAGGACGGTGAAGATGCAGAAACGCTGTTAAGAAATGCGGACGTTGCTTTGTACCGTGCTAAAGAAGAAGGTCGTCATAACTATCAGTTTTATCGAGAAACTATGAATTCGCAAGCTAGCGAGTTGTTGACCTTGGAGAATGAATTGCATCAGGCTTTAGAAAAAGGAGAGTTTGTCGTTCATTACCAACCTCAGGTTAGTACCACGACTGGAAAAATTACCCAAATGGAAGCATTGGTGCGTTGGAGGCATTCTGAATTAGGGCTGATTTCTCCTGCTAAATTTATCCCGCTAGCTGAAGAAAATGGGTTGATCGTACCGATCGGTGAATGGGTACTGCGGACTGCTTGCGCTCAAACAAAGGCTTGGCAAGATGCTGGTTTAACGCCTTTAACGATCGCGGTTAATCTTTCTGCGCGTCAGTTCCAGCAACCAAATTTATTGGAAATGGTAGAGCGAATTTTGGCTGAAACGGGGCTGGAACCGCATTTTCTAGAATTAGAAATTACTGAAAGCGTGGCCATGCAAGATGTGGAATTTAGTAGGGAAATTTTAAGAAGTTTACATAATATGGGCGTGCTAATTTCGATGGATGATTTTGGTACGGGATATTCTTCTCTTAGTTATTTGAAAAAGTTTCCGTTGCACAAATTAAAAATCGATCAGTCTTTTGTGCGGGATTTAACTACCGATCCGAATGATGCAGCGATTATTAACGCGATCGCGGCTCTCGGTAAAGAGTTAAATTTAGAAATGGTGGCAGAAGGAGTAGAAACTGAGGAGCAAAAAAATATCCTGTTAAGCTTACAATGCGAATATATGCAGGGTTATTTATTTAGTCGGCCTTTATCATCTGAGGATGCTACTCGATTTCTGCAACAATGCTTGGAAAATATTATAAACAATGGATGCAATTGTTGTACTTTAAGTTGCCATAAAGGGTAACTAATCAGTTCGGTTAGCTAATTTTTTTGTTTGCGTAATAGTTGCATTCACAGCAGATTTCAGTTACCTGGAATACAGAATAGAAACCGGGTTTCTCTATATTACATCTACTTAGAAAGCGCCGTAACTGATACGTTTCGCTTTTACTAAGCTTGCATCGCATTTAAATTGTATATTGCTGGTGCTAGGCAAAAACCCTAAATCCCTCTCCCCATCCCCCATCTCCCCATTAGCCTGAATATTAAATCAGTAATTTAGAATCTTCTAAAGAGAGAGCTTACTTTAGCTTTAAACGGTCAAAATTAAAATAGGAATTATTACCCAAAATATTAAAAGTTAAGAATCATAAAATAAACATTACAAAGTATCAAAGAGATATTTTGTAATGTTTAATAAAGTTTGAAGAATTAACCTTCTGTAATGGGCAAGCTAAGTATAGCCGAGTGCTAGCCACCGGGAGGTTACCAATGGTGATTGATTTTTCTGCTTCTCATCTTCAAAGCGTTGCCAATGCGATCGCGGAATGGCGATGGCGTCAAATAGCGATCGCTAAGCAGAAATCCCGTTCCGTAGCAGAGTCCAACCAATCTCAACCATCGGAGGAATTCCACCTAGCTTGGAAATCTGGTTGGCTGGACTGCATTGAATTTCTGGGACGCAATGATGTAGCAAATATTACTAAGTTACATCACAGATTATACAAGCATTGGCCCCCCATGCGGAGCGTGCAGAGTAGCTGTATGGAGAGCAGCCAGGGAGAAGCAGAAGTTAAGCAAAATCACAGCCGTGTTTTAGATAAAGACTTCCTGTTGTATCAAATTACCAACCGAATTCGCCATTCTTTGGATGAGGCGCAGGTATGTCAAGCGATCGCGCAACAACTGTGTCGCGCTTTAGAAGGAGACTGTGCTGGTTTGATTCTTTATAACTTAGAAAACCAGACCCTTTCCGTAGCGGCTGCCCATCATCAAAGCGAGTTAGTTCAAGGACAATCGACGGTTATGATTCAGGGGCTTACCCTCCGCTTAGGTACTCCTAACGAAAGAAATATTAGATGGAATTTTCCCCATTCTCCTTGGATGATTTCCGATTTAACGAAAGCGCAATTGCCGGAACAAGAGTTATCCGTACTGCAAGCATCTGGGATAAATTCGGCGTTGATGATACCGATAGTTTTTCAAAGTCAACTATTAGGACTTGCTTACGTAGCTCTGAATATTTCTTGTCGCTTTTGGACATCGGAAGAAATAAATTTAGCTGGAATGGTAGCCGAACAAGCCGCGATCGCGATTACCCACGCTCGCTTATTTAGCGCTCAAATGCAACGAGGAAAAAGAGAGCAAGTATTGCATCGCTTACAAGAAAGAATTCGGACTTCTCTCGATATTGAAACGACGATTAATCTTGCTTTAGAAGAACTATTGCAGCTAACAGGTGCTGATGCGATCGTCTTTTCACTGCCATTAGAATATGACCCCAAAACTCTGCGGATCGCGCATCGAAAAATCAGAGAAGCTGAAGTGGGAAAAAGCGATAAAAATTCACCTATAAATCCGCCAATTCCCGTTTCTGTTTACAGCCACTTGGATATTGGTACGGAAATCAATTTAGAAAATTTTGGTTCTGCTTATCTGCAAAAATTTTTGAATCCCGGCGTTAGCGCGATCGGCAATACCCAAACCTCGGAACTACCAAATCAAGCCAGAACTTATTTTTGGCAACAGCAAATAGGGGCTTTTCTTCACAGCCCAATTATATATCAAGAAAGATTGTCAGGCCATTTATCGGCTATTAAACAACAACCTTACGAATGGAAAACCCATGAAATTACTGCCATCAAAGCAGTAGCTAGCTGTTTGGCGATCGCGATCGCCCATCAGCAATTTTACGCTCAACTTCAACAACAAGCCGATCTAGCAGCTTCCCAAGCCGAAAGGCTCCAACAATCCGATCTATTTTTACGCACCATAATCGACAGTACTCCCGACTGGATATTTGTCAAAGACCGTCAGTTACGTTACGTATTAGTTAATCAAGGTTTTGCCAAAACTATGGGGCGTCAACCGGAAGATTTTCTCGGTTTAACCGATTATGACTTCTTCCCAACCGAATTAATCGAAGGTTGTGCGGAACTAAATATTCGCGGTAAACGTGCCGATGATTTACAAGTAATCAACACGGGCAAAATGGTACGGAATGAAAACGATTGGGTGCAAGACCCCCAAGAGAATTTTTTCTGTTTTAATAGCTTGAAGATGCCACTCAGAGACGATCGCAATCAAGTGATCGGAGTGATTGGAATTGCCCGTGACGAAACCGAACGTTATCGCCTCCAACAAGAGCGAGAACACTTATATGCAGAAACTCATAGAAGAGCAGAAAGGGAAACTTTACTCAACCAATTAACCGCATCTTTACATAGTAATTTGGATTTAAATCAATTAACTAAACAAATTTGCCAAGGTCTTTCAGAAGCATTAGAAGTCGATCGAGTTTCCATTTGGTTATTTAACGAAGATTTCAGCCAATTAATTTGTCAGCATAGGACTTTTCAAGAATCAGATATTCCTCCTATTAACGCGATTGCCGTCGCCGAGCTTCCCGCATATTTTAAGTCAATTAGCAGTCAGCAACCTTTAGTAGCTTCTACCGCTTGCTCTGATGAAAGACTGCAAGAATTATGGCTGGATTTTCTAGAAAATTTTTACGTGCAGTCGCGATTAGATTTACCGATCGTTCACCCTTCTGGAGAGCAAGCATCTCAAGAAACCCCTAAAGAACAATTACCCCTTTCCAATTTAATTGGCGTGTTGTGTTTAGAACATTGTTCGCCTCGTTATTGGCAAGCAGAAGAAGTAGCTTTAGTCAAAGCCGTATCCGATCAGTTGGCGATCGCAATTACTCAAGCCCAACTATACAAACGCACTCAAGAACAAGCTTTGGAAGCCCAAGCCCAAGCCAAACGCCTGACCCATACTTTAGAGGAACTTTACAAAACCCAATCTCAACTGATCCAAAGTGAAAAAATGTCTAGTTTGGGGCAGATGGTAGCGGGAGTTGCCCACGAAATTAATAACCCAATTAATTTTATTTATGGCAATATTCCCCATATTACCAACTACACTGAAGATATTCTCAAGTTAATTGATTTGTATCGCACTAACTATCAAGACTGCCCGACAGAAATTACTGAATTTGAAGAAGAAATAGACTTGGATTTTCTCAAATCAGACTTTATCAAAATTCTTAATTCTATGAATACGGGAGCGCAAAGAGTGCGGGAAATCGTCCTTACTCTCCGTAACTTCTCACGCATTGAAGAAGCAGAAGTAAAAGTAGTTGATTTGCATGAGGGTATTGATAGCACATTAATTCTTTTAAATCATCGTTTGAAACGGGATATTGAGGTAGTAAGAGATTACGGAAATTTGCCCAAAGTGGAATGCTATCCCGGACAACTAAATCAAGTTTTTATGAATATCCTGAGTAATGCCATTGACTCTTTGGAATCGCGCTGCGCGAACGATGCTTTGAAATCTTCTGACCGCAAGCATGATGAAAATGAACCGATGCGGATTGCAATTCGCACGGAAATGGCAAATAATGATTACGCGATCGTCAGAATCGCTGACAATGGAACAGGTATGACTGATGAAGTACACCACAAACTATTCGATCCGTTTTTTACAACAAAACCCGTCGGTAAAGGTACTGGCTTAGGGCTTTCTATTAGCTATAAAATTATCGTAGAAAAACATCGAGGGTGGCTTTGGTGTATATCAGAACCGGGGAAAGGAACGGAATTTTGGATTAAGATACCGATTTGTCAAATAAAGCAACCAGTAACTACGATCGATTTAGCCTAACTACCGTTACTAACCCCTTGTTACTCCAGTAATTACAGCGGATTCGGGGTTTATGAGGTACAGTAGAAGCTAACTTCACAAGGGTTTTAGGCATCACTTTGTACCTCATACATCTCAAAAGTGCTGTAGCAACTTGAGTTATTAATTTATACCGAATCCAGTACATAAAAAATATAAAATTGTGAGTTCTCAAGTCAGCTTTCCACTCCTGTAAAGAGAAGAAGACAGGGAGTTAATTTTTTCTTAAAGTTTCATCTTCACCAGTTTTTTACTTTTTTCCCCTAACTTGGAGATACTAGAGTTTTAAATTGTGACTCTGGTAACTAAAAGTTCATCTACATTTAGGGAATCTATCTTAATATGCAAGCTCAACTTAGTTTATTTTCTTACTCCCTATCCGAATTATTCGCCAAAGTTAGCAAGTCTGGCAAAATTAGTTTCATTGAATATTGCAAATTAATGGCTAATTTGCAAGAAGGCGTGCTTAATGAAGAAGATTATCGCTCTGTTCGGCGATTGTTACACGCTGTCAGGAGAGGATGGGTAGAAGTTGTTGCTTGCGTGGCTACTACGGAAAATCAGTTTTTTTAAGGACAAATCTCTTCCCGTGCAGATTTTAGCTTCTTTAGTAGCTAAAACGCATATACACTTGATGAATTAATAATTTTGGTGCCATGAGAAATACCTATATTAATTATCATCAATAATTATCTTATCACTAGGAATAGTGCAATCTTAAACCATAAATCAGCCAATATAATGGCTCTGTATGGAAAGTAAATTTTTGTTCATATATAACTTAATCTAGAGTTTGACGTATTTTCTAAGGAGACAAATAGAATGTTAGATTTTATCTTAAATGAAGTTAAAGATACAGACAGTTTTCCCGATCGAACTGCTCTACTTCATACACTCAAGTTAGGTAATCCTGTAATTTATTACCAACCACAATTAAATACTACTACCGAAGAAATTATCGGGATGGAAGCTTTGGTATATTGGAAACATCCCCAATTTGGTTTACTTCCCGCTCACAAATTTATACCGCTTGCAGAAGAAACAGGGCTAATTACACCCATTAATGAATGGGTATTAAAAACTGCTTGCGCTCAATGTAAAGTTTGGCATGATGCGGGATTTTCGCATTTAAAAGTGGCAGTAAATATTTTTGAAAAGCAATTTCAGCAACCTAATTTTTTAGAAAATTTGAAGCATATTTTGTTACAAACAGGCTTGTCACCCCAGTTTTTACAATTGGAAATCTGTGAAAGGCTCATGGTGCATAACATAGAAAATAATCCATTAATACTGGAAAAGTTGCATCAAATGGGAGTGAACTTATCTATAGATAATTTTGGTACTGGTTATTCTTCGTTTAGCCATCTCAAAACTTTTCCGATCGCAAATATTAAAATCGATCAAACATTTATTAATGAAGTAATGCCAAATTCTAAAGATTTCGGCATAATTAATGCTATTATTATTTTAGCAAAAGGGCTGAATATTAACGTGATTGCTCAAGGAGTAAAGACAGAAGCCCAAAAAAAATTATTGCAAACCCTAAACTGCGAACAAATGCAAGGCTATTTGTTTAGCAAACCTCTATTATTTGAAGAAACTAATTATTTTTTGCAAAATTCATGGTTAACGCTCGATAAAAATTATAGCTAGTGCTTTATTAAAATTCTCTACTCATATCTTGCACCATTCTCGATCAGACCTGAAAAACTGGGTTTCTTTACGAAAAGCTAAGCTTTTAGGTTTAGCTATTTACAAGAAACCCGGTTTTTAGTCCAAGTTCAAGATGTGAGTTTACTTATTTTTTAACTTCTTCAATGACTGCTTCAGCTTGATGAACGATCGATCGCAATTTATCCACCGTGGCTTGTTCAACTCCTTGCCACAAACCGCGCTGATACGCTTCTAACATCCTTTCTGCCATATCTCGCAACGCCCAAGGGTTCTTTTCCTGAATGAATTTCTGCACGGCGGGATCGAATAAATATGCTTCAGCGACGCCCCGATACATGAAATCTTCGACGCAATTCGCCGTTGCATCGTAAGCAAACAAATAATCTACTGTTGCTGCCATTTCAAATGCACCTTTGTAACCGTGACGCATTACTCCAGCAATCCATTTTGGATTAACCACGCGGGAACGATAAACCCTGGCGATTTCCGATTTTAATTTTCTCACTTTAGGGTTTTCAGGAATAGAATTATCGCCAAAATAAGTTTGCGGATTTTGACCGGATAAAGCACGCACGGCTACCGTTAAACCACCTTGAAACTGATAATAATCATCGGAATCAAGTAAATCGTGTTCGCGGTTATCTTGATTGTGTAAAACTATTTGCATTTGTTGTAAACGTTGCTCAAATGCTTCTGGTGCGGAAATCCCATGTAAACCTGAAGAAGCAGAATTGGCGCTGCTGTAAGCATAACAACTCCAATTAATATACGCACGGGCTAAATCTTCGTCGCTTTGCCAATTTTGCGCTTCAATTAAACCTTGCAAACCGGCACCGTAAGCACCCGGTTTAGAACCAAAAATCCGAAAACGCGATCGCATTTTTGCCTGTTCCCCATTTAAACCAGCCGCCACCCAAAATTCCGTTTCCTGCTTAACTCGCGCCGCCAAAGGATTATCCTCTGGCGATTCATCCAAAGCGGCTACTGCTGCAACCGCTTCATCAAATAAATCAATTAAATTCGGGAAAGCATCTCGGAAAAACCCAGAAATTCGCAACGTCACGTCTACTCGGGGACGACCTAACACCGAAACGGATAAAATTTCAAAATCCACCACCCGTCGCGAAAAACCATCCCAAATCGGTTGTACCCCTAGCAATGCTAGCGCCTGCGCCAAATCATCCCCACCAGTTCGCATGGTGGAAGTTCCCCAAATCGATAATCCTAGTGTTTTTGGATACTCTCCATTCTCCTGGGTATATTGCTCTATCAATGCTTCAGCCGCTTTTCTACCAACGCTCCAAGCCGTTTCAGTCGGTATGGCACGGATATCAACAGAGTAAAAATTGCGCCCAGTAGGTAGTACTTCCGGACGGCCTCGCGTCGGTGCGCCGGATGGCCCAGCAGGTACGAATTTACCATCTAAACCGCGCAGTAATTGGTTAATTTCTTGTTGGGTTTGTTGTAGGGCAGGAAAGAGTCGATCGCAAATCCAATCTAACTCTTTATTTGTCATTTTTCCTCGGTCATCGGTCATTTGTGAATGACGATCGTTGAGGATATTTTCTACTAGTTGGGCGGCATATTCTTCTAATACTTCCACTGCATCGCCAACCGTGCGACATGACTTACCATCGATTAATGAAGAGTTATCGATCGGTAATGATAAATCCGCCGTTAACGGGTCGAAATCTAAACCCCAATCTTTGGCGAGCGCGCGAGTTAACCCCAAGCGATGATTGCCGGGATGACGAGCGATCGCCACGATTAAATCTCTCAGTTGTCTTCCTTGAGGACATTGCCCGAAAATATGCAATCCATCTCTGATTTGCGCTTCTTTTAATTCGCAAAGATAACCATCAGCCCGATTGAGAAATTCCGCAAACTGCTGTTTTTCTATTGTCAATTTGCCAGATTGATTTTCTGATAAATCTTGGCCTAATAACAAAGATAAATCTTGGTATAAATTCTCTTGACGTATTAACTCATTGATGCGTTCTGCGATCGCAGACAACCGACTCGGATCTAAACTTTCCGCCTCATAATATTCGTCAATTAAACTTTCCAATTGTTGCATTGCGCCGTAAAGTTCGGCGCGAGTTAAAGGCGGTGTCAAATGGTCGATAATTACCGCTTGAGCGCGACGTTTTGCTTGGGAACCTTCACCCGGATCGTTAACAATAAAAGGATAAAAATGAGGCATCGCGCCTAAAGCAATTTCCGGATAACAATTCTGAGAAAGAGCAACGCTTTTACCGGGTAGCCATTCCAAGTTACCGTGTTTTCCTACGTGAACGATCGCATCAGCTTGAAAATGTTGCCGCACCCAATAATAAAAAGCTAAATAACTGTGGGTGGGTTCCAGATCGGGAGCGTGATAATTTAAAGACGGATCGAGATCGTAACCCCGACTCGGCTGAATTCCCACAAAAATATTGCCTAATTGAATACCTGGAATAGGAAAGGAAGAGGATCGATTATCCCCTTCTACACTTCCCCAGCGATCGCGAATCCCTTGCCGAACTTCCAATGGCAAAGTATTAAAATATACTTCATATTCTCGTACAGGTAAAACCTGTCTGACTTGTCGCAATTCCCATCCTTCCGGATCGTTGGTTACCCCAGCAGTTAAGCGATCGATTAAAATATCTCCGGTTGTCGGTATGTCTTCCACCTGATAACCAGCTTGCTGTAAAGCTTTGAGGATTTCTACACAGCTAGCGGGAGTATCTAATCCCACGCCATTAGCCAAACGTCCATCTCGGTTGGGATAATTAGCTAAAATCAGGGCAATTCGCCGTTGAGGAACTGGTTTTCGTGGGAGTTTGACCCAGTTAGCTGCTAAGTCTGCCACGAATTGAACGCGATCGCACCTCGCCTCGTATCCCACTACATCCGTTTCTAACAAAGGATGGCGAGATTGCACCGCCTTAAAAGAAATCGCCCGACTGATAATTTTCCCATCCACCTCAGGTAGCGCCACGTTCATCGCCATATCTCGCGGCGAAAGCCCTTTAAAACCAGACTCCCACTCTTCCTGAGTGCTAGTGCTAAAAATTACTTGTAATATTGGTATATCTAATGAAAACGGGCGAACTTCCGCCAACGTCTCTCTATCCCCTCGTTCCGGCGTCCCCGCCTCAGTATTCAGCGAGCGAGGAGTAGAAATGGAAAAACTAGTTGTATTAATTAGAATATCGATATTTTCATCGTCTTTAGGCTGAAAATAGGCTAACAACTCAGCTTGTAGATCGGGTTCTCGTACCGAAGAAACGAAAACAGGTACAGGCTCTAAATTTCTTTCTGCTAAAGCTTGGCACAAAGCATCGATGGGAGCGGTGTTACCCGCCAAATAATGAGCGCGATAAAATAACAACCCAACTCTGGGAACCGATGAGTGAGAAAAAACGGCCCCCCCGCTCCCGCGTCCCCACAAATAAAGTCCCACGCGAGGCACTACTTGGGGCGGGGGTGGATTATAATTTTGTCCCAAACAAATATCAGCAACAAATTTCAGAGCGCTGACAAAATTTTCGATCCCACCTTCGGTAAAATAACGCCATAATTGATTAACTACTGTTAGAGAAATATTGGAATGACTGATTAAATCGGGATCGGGGTTACTGTCCCCCGGCATCACTATTAATGCTGCACCAGTTTTTTGTACGGTTTCTTTGACAACTTCTAATCCATAAGGCCAGTAAGAGCGACCGCCCAGCAGACGTATTATAATTACCTTTGCCCGAGCTAATACCCCTTCGGCATAAGTATCAATACTTAGTTGTTGCTGTAAATTTAAAAGATTGACAACTCGGAGTGGAAAAAATCCATTTGGTAGTTTACTTACCGCTGCCCCAAGAGTTTGAATATCAGTATCAGCAGCAGTTAGAAATATCAAGGGAGCAGGGGTTTGTTCGACAAAAATCACACCTTCCGACTGAAAATTCCAACCTCCGGGGGTAGCAGCTAATCGATGCACTATTTTATCCTCTAAGATTACAATCTTTTTTTGGGGCTAACAACGACCATTTATTAAACCAACCGTTAATTATTGGTTTGTAGTCTTCATTCGGGTTTAATAATTAAGTAACTTATTTTCTCGGTCTTGTGTCTTGCCATAGTCGTCAATAGCAAAAGCCACAGCTTTTGTCAGTAAAGCGCTAAAATGCCAAGTTGTCAAAATTCCATTTTATGTCGTTGTTTACCCTTGCCTACCTTTGCCAGGCTGCGAGATTTTCTGGCACGGTTTGCCCAAAGGTTAAAAGAACAGGCTCCCCTAGCTTCCTCCAAACAGGGGATATTAGACTCGGAAAAATTTATCCTATTTTTGAATGAAAATATATTAACTTCTCTCGCGATACCCGAAGGCACGGTAGCAGAAAAATTTGCGATCTTAGTATCAGAGAATTTTAGCGTCCTATTGTTGGGAAATAAGTACCAAAAAATCGAACAGTTACAGGCAGAAAATCTTGCTGACAACCAATTAATAGAGGTAGGGTTAACTTTCGACTCAAATGCGATCGCAGAATTTCTCACCGACTTAGCCAACCTCTGCGAAACCAACCCCTTAGCTACGCAAACCCTCACTTCTGCTTGCCAAATCATACAACCCAACGACGCCAAGCTTCAGAGCGAATTTACCCTCTCGTTACTAGAAATTCTTTCTGTAGATAGTAAAGAAGAAAATCCTCCCGATCGAGTTTATCCTCATGTTTGGGTCTGCGAACCGGTACATCATGCTTTGGGACAACAATTAGAGCAAGAGCAACTTTTGTACCAGGTAACAAGCCAAATTCGCCAGAGTTTAGAATTACCAGTTATCTTGCAAACTGCGGTCGAGCAAGTCAGAAACTTTTTACAAGCAGATCGTTTATTAATATATCAATTTGAGAATTCGCTAAAATTAAACAACTCTCAGAATTTGGCAGGAGAAGAATCGGGTGAATCGGCTTTTACTTCTGTTTCCGTTACCTCCTCATTTAAAGAAGTAGAACCGTTAGGAGAAACTTGCAACATTGGAGGCTGTTGGGGAAGAATTACCTATGAAGCAAGAGGAGCGGAAAGCATTCCTTCCGTACTCAACTTTGCCGAAGAAAAAAACTGTTTTATTTACGTACCTAATTGCCATGAAAAATATCGGAAAGGTTTTACATTAGCAGTAGAAGATGTCGAAACGGCTTACCTATTTTCTCCCTGCTTATTAGAATTGATGCGACAAATTAAAGTGCGATCGAAGTTAGCCGTACCGATAGTTATTCAAGACAAATTATGGGGATTACTAATCGCCCATCAATGCTTTGAGCCACGCCAATGGCAAGCTAGCGAACAAAAATTCTTGCGTCACATCGCAGAACATTTAGCGATCGCAATTTACCAAGCCCAACTATATGGCGAATTGCAAAAACAAAAAGAAACTCTCGAAGAACGAGTAATTTCCCGTACCCAAGAATTACACGACATACTGCTAGCAGCGCAATCCGCCAACCGCGCGAAAAGCGAATTTCTCTCTACCATGAGTCACGAATTGCGGACTCCCCTGACTTGTGTAATTGGGTTATCTGCAACGCTATTGCGTTGGTCATTCGGTCAACTCACCCAAAAGCAAAGGGAATACTTACAAACCATTCACGATAACGGAGAACACCTGTTAGAGTTAATCAACGACATCTTAGAATTATCTCAACTGGAAGCAGGTAAAACGATCTTAAATATCAGCGAGTTTTCTTTATCTCAATTAGCCAGTCAAAGCTTGCAAAATCTTAAAGAAAAAGCTCGTCAACGGGGAGTTGACTTATCCTTAAGTTTAAGCATTCAGCCACAACAAGACCGCTTTTTAGCCGACCCCAAACGCCTGAAACAAATCCTTTTCAATCTCTTAAGTAATGGAGTAAAATTTACCCCTGAAGGCGGGGAAGTTATTTTGCGAGTTTGGGTAGAAGGCAATACAGCCGTATTTCAAGTAGAAGATAGTGGAATCGGAATTCCCGAAAATCAATTACCTTTACTTTTCGAGAAATTTCAACAATTAGACACTTCTTACCGCCGTCAATACGAAGGAACGGGACTGGGTTTGGCTTTAACAAAACAACTGGTAGAATTACATCGAGGTCGAGTGGAAGTTGAATCGACAGTTGGGGAGGGATCGATTTTTACAGTTTGGGTACCGCTACCGCTTTCCAGCACGATAGGTAATTTGAATGGCAATGCAACCGCTCATGACGAGATTCCTCAAGGTAGAATTGTTTTGATCGAAAATGATGAAGAAACAGCTACTCTAATTTGCGATATTCTCACGGCTGCTGGTTACCAAATGGTTTGGATTGTGGAAGGTTCTACCGCTCTCAAACAAATTGAAATTCTCCAGCCTTTAGTAGCGATCGTAGAAATTAATTTACAGGGTATGAATGGTTATGATGTAATTCAACAATTGCGTATTTCATCTACGATACCGCCACTAAAAATTATGGCGATCGCTACTAAAGAAACTTTAGAAAATAATGCTGCCAATGCCAAAGCCAAACCAGATGATTATATAACCAAACCTATTCAACCACAACATTTACTGAATCAAATTAAATTACTAATTAAAATGGAAATTGATAATTAGTCTAGCGCTATCGTTTTCTGAATGCTGAATTCTGGATTCTGACTTCTTTTAGATCGATTTTTCAAAAATGGCTATTTATTCGGAAACTATCATTCAAAAGCTGCACAAAAGTTTAATCGTTTCTTGTCAGGCTCCTACTGATTCGCCACTGCACGATCCTCAAGTAATCGGCGCAATGGCTGGAGCAGCGATTTTAAGAGGAGCATCAGGAGTAAGAATCGATACACCAAGTCATGTCAGTGCAGTACGTCAGAGGACGGATGCACCGATAATCGGACTTTGGAAGCAACAAATACCGGGATTTGATGTATATATTACTCCTCAGTTTGAACAAGCTAAAGCGATCGCATTAGCTGGCGCAGACATCATCGCCATCGACGCCACCCTCAGAAAACGTCCGGGGGAAGAAACATTAAATACATTGATTTCTCGGATTCACCAAGAATTAAGCAAGCCAGTTATGGCAGATGCGGACACGATCGAAAATGCGATCGCAGCCGTTAACGCAGGCGCAGATATCGTCGGCACAACCTTATACGGCTACACCAACGAAACCAAACATCTCGCACCTCCAGGCTTTGAACTACTCGCCCAAATGGTAGAAAAATTAGATTTACCAATAATTTGCGAAGGCGGAATCGCTTCCCCCCAAATGGCGCAAAAAGCCCTTCAACTAGGAGCTTATGCCGTGGTTGTCGGCACCGCCATTACAGGCATCGACCTGCAAGTAAAAGCTTATCAAGAAGCTATTTTAAGAGAGAGGGAAGAGGGAAAGGGAGAAAAGTAGAAAAAGGGGGGATGGAGAGATGGAGAGATGGGGGAATTATTAATTTTTACCCTTCATCCTTCATGCTTCATCCTTCATCCTTTATCCTTCAATCAACTACTACCAATTCTCTTTAAAATAACCATATTAGAACCCACCACTGGATTGCGGGCTAGCAACTTACCTTCAGCATCAGTAATTTGTAATTTAGTAAAGTCAAGTTCTTGCGCCCGATTCCACATATCATTAGCTACTCGATCCTGTTTAGCGACATCAAAGGTATACCAATCATCGGTAACTTTTACAGTCAGCAAACTGGTTTGAAAATTAGCTTGAATTGATTGAATCAAACCACCAGCATAATCACTAACGATCTCAGAAACTTGCTTTTGAATAGCAGCAATCAAACTTTGTTCGGGAGTTAAAACTGGTGGAGGCGGTGGAACGATTTCTACTGGTTGCGATGGTGAAGGGGCTGTCAATTCTGGCGGTGCAGTTATTTCCACCGGTGCGGTTAATTCCGGCGCAGGTACCTCAGCAGGCGGTACTGCCACTACTTCTGGTGGTTTTCCGGGTGAAAGAACGGAAGTTGACCAGAATAGAAAGATAAACAAAGCTGCTAAAGCACCGCTCAAAATCGTATCGTTGGGCAGCTTTTGGTTAACCGACTGGGGTAAGCGGGTGCGAACTTTTCCTACCGCATTTCTG
This sequence comes from Leptolyngbyaceae cyanobacterium, assembly GCA_036703985.1. Lineage (GTDB taxonomy): Bacteria > Cyanobacteriota > Cyanobacteriia > Cyanobacteriales > Aerosakkonemataceae > DATNQN01. The sequence goes on along the minus strand of DATNQN010000007.1, from coordinate 11,295 downwards.
TACCAAACTAGAAAAGTCGTTACCAAAACAAACAACCGCCGCCAAATACTCTCAGCTTGAGCCTTTGGCGGAGATTTAGCAGTAGAAGCTTTTGGTGTGGGCGGTGTCGGAGTAACTACCACTACCGTAGGAGTTTCCCCAGAATTAGCTGTTTCCGGCGGCAAAGTAACAGCCGATGGTAAAGTATCTGCGGTAGTTTTGGGTGCAGGAGGCGATTTATCCTCCAGCTTTTTCATACTACCTTCTACTAATTTAATGACGACATCCAAACCTTTGGTAACTCCGGCTACTAGCACCGGCTGAACTTGCTTCCAGACTTGTGCGGTAGTTCCCATCACCTTTTGAAACCCGGACTTAGATTCAGGCGTCGATGGTTTTGGTGTTTGTGGTTTTGTTTGTGGCTGCTTTGGCTGTTCCTGTGACATAGCTTAAATCGGCTAAAAAGCGATCGATTCTTTCCGATACTACCCCAAAGCCTTAATCTATCATTTTGCTATTGTGAGTTCGATTCACTTTTAGATTTTTCTTACAGTTACTTATGAGCTTCAAACGTCGTCAGTTTCTCATTTTCGGTGGTCTTAGTGGGTTTGGGTTAACTTTTGTATGGAAAAATTTCCAATCTCAACAATTCGATCGCGCTGATGCTAATCCAGCCCTTGACGCCCCTAGCGAGGTAAAATCCTTTACCACCGATACCGAACCGCCCTTGTTGCGTTTTGTTTCCATCGGAGACACCGGCACAGGCACTAGAAGCCAGTATGCCGTAGCTGAAGCAATGGCTGCCTATCATCACCAAAACCCTTACGATGTAGTAGTTATGGCAGGAGATAACATTTACAACTATGGGGAAATCGAAAAAATCAATGCCGTTTTCGAGAAACCCTATCAATCTTTACTAAAACAGGGCGTTAAATTTTATGCTTGTTTGGGAAATCACGATATCGTAACCGATAACGGGAATGCCCAAGTGCGCTACCCCGGTTTTAATATGCAGAATCGTCGATACTATACTTTTCGTCGCGATGCCGTGCAGTTTTTTGCTTTAGATACGAATAATAATGCCGACTGGCAAAATCAACTAGTTTGGTTAGAAAAAGAATTAAGCAACAGCGATGCACCTTGGAAAGTTGTGTTCGGTCATCACCAAATTTATTCCTCCGGTCATTACGGAGTCAATCAACCTTTTATTCAAACTTTGACTCCCTTATTCAAAAAGTACAACGTACAACTTTATATTAACGGTCACGATCACCATTACGAACGCACCAGATCGATTAACGGTACGACTTATTTAATTACTGGTGCTGGTGCGGGGACTCGTCCGGTGGGACGTTCCGAGTGGACGGAATATGCTGCCAGCAAGCTGAGTTTTGCCACCTATGAAGTATATCGCGATCGCATTCTCCTCAACGCTATTGGCATAGACAAGCAAATATTCGATCGAGGAGTTATCCCACTGCGAACTTTCTAATTATTCAATTGGCTAGCTGTAGTTTGGGTCGAGCAATTGCTCAACCCAACAAAAAATTCTGCAACTCAACACTTAACCATCAATCTTTATTGCGAGAATTAACGGCTGACTTATTCTTACCCACTGACAGATAAAATGAAAATCCTTGCTTCGCCGTATTGGGATCGATCGCAGTTTGTACGAAACTATTAGAAAGATTCGGGTCTTTACTAGCATCAACCAGCTTCCCTTCCTCCTCTTCCGCTTCTTTCTGGATAATCCCATTCCAAGTTAGATACGTATTCTTCAAGTGGCGGAAAATTTCCTGATAAATCTGACTTCTTACCCGTTCCCCTCGTTTTCCTTCTTCCAATTTAATATCATCGACAAAAAATGAAACGTGCATATCGATATAAATTAGAGCCTCAGCATAATCCATATTTACCATTCTAATTTCCGGCTCTTGCCATTTTTTCCTCGGCGCTTTTAACTTATCTTTGAGCCACTCAATTAACTCGGTTACGTAATCGTTTAAGCGCGTTTCATCAGCCTTAGGATTAGCTATTTTTTGATACAACCTTTGCGCTCTTTTTTTTAATAAAAGAATCTTCCGTTCCCACTCGTCAGAAATAAAATATTTATCATCATCCTGCAAGTTCGGATCTTGCAACCAATTGCGATACCACTGCCTAATTAACTCAACCAAACCCTCCTCATTATTTTCTTCAAACTCAAAATTAAATAGTATCCGGTTTGCCTGAGCTTCATCAGGTACTATGAAACCCATCAACTCTAATACTCCTTCATACTCCTGCTGCACGTTTTCGAGTTCTTCTGACGTTAAGCCTCCTTTTTCTGCAAACTGGATCGTGACAACCAAAGCTTCTAACGCTTGTTCGATTTCCTCTAACTTGAAATCCACCTCTTGTTCGGCAATTAGGCGCAATTTACCTACTTCTTGTTGTTCTTGTAGATGGTCGTCACCTTCTTCCAAATTATAATAATATTTATCAATTACCTCCAATTTAGTATCGATATTTCCTAACGTATCTGGATGAGCTAACACGATTTCTTCCAGCAATAATTTTGTTTCATTCAAATCGCATTCTGGAGGAACTTTTACACTTATAGAATGATAATAAAAAGAAGTTGGGCGGCTCAAATTGACAATATTATGACCCTGCAATTCGCTATTTGGAATATAAACATCGCAATGGTTGCTAAATACATATACCTGAGTCACTCTCACCCCAATTTTTTTTAGCATTCCTACCGAACCATCTTCTAGCTGGAGGATATCTCCAAATCGAAAAGGAGTATCGATCAGTAGCACGATGCCACTAAAAAAGTTAGCTAAAATATCCTGTAAGGCAAAACCGAGGACAAAAGTAGCGCCTCCCAAAGCTACCCAAATACCACCCAAATCAAAGCCAAAGTTTTTCAGAATCAACCCAGCAGCAAAGATGTAAATAATTACCGGGACAACTGCTGATAATATAGGCAGCAATACGTCATCCCACATCGCTTCGGTTTGTTTAGTATACTCTTTCAAATAGTAAATAAAAACTTGTGTAAATAATTGAGCTAAACAATAACTAACCGAGCCAATTAAAATGGCTGTTAAAATATCTTCTACGACTGGAATCTTTTTAACATGAGCTAAATCTCCCAAAGTAAATTTTAAAGTGAGAATACTGCAAACGATTAAAATCGGGTCTGCCGAAACATTTAACGTTACGAGCGCGATATCCCGCTCGAAGTTACGAAAAATCGGTCGCAAAATATAATATAACAACACATATAATAAAACTGTTACCAACCCCGTGATTAACAAACTAATCAAGCTCGAGCTTACTGCATCCATTTTATGCAGATTTTCCCAAAAGCTTTTTAATGTAGGAATCGCTACCTTAAGCAAGTCACCGGGATTTTTAGTCGCCTCTTTAATAGTTGTCTCGGTAAGGATAATGGGGTTCATAGAAATTAATCGCCTAAAATTTTGGTGGGCAGGTAAAGAAATAATCTGGTTGGTAATGGGGAGCGATCGTTACCTAATAAATCACCGATTAGTAAGTTTTTGATAACGTTTATTCGCTCCTTTGCGATTATTCTATTACTAGTTTTAAACCGGGAAGTAGCCGTTCTAAATTTTTCAAAGATTTAGCTTGCCAAGGAACTTTCGTCGAACCTAAAACTATCAATTGGACGCCTTTCTTTTTTCGCATTCCCAATACGAATTTAGACAGCATACTGATACCGGAACTGTTCAAAAATTTTAGTGCTTTCAGGTTTAAGGCGATGGTTGGTGAATTTGAATCGGCTGCCGTATCTAGCAACTTCACTATCGGAGCGTAATCTTTCGGACCTCCTAATGCAATTTCTCCTTTAAAATAAACTGTTGATGATGCCGGATCGTATTGAACGTGATAATCATCAGTTTTTACTTCTTGATTAGCCATCGCTTGCTTCTCCTTAACTTCTGCAAATACTTGCCTAAATAAAAATGATACAACAAGTCAAGTCTATCAATTTTTGTTTTGATATTTTGAATTTTAGGTTTATTTGCTCGCTCTGCCATGTTTTAAACTAAGATAAAATCAAAATATTTACCCTCTCCTACACTTAAGTTTGCTTCTCAAATTTGTCTTTATTTGCGATCGTTAATGATGGCGACTAGCTGCGATAGCCATTTCACTTACGGAAAAAGGGGAACCTTTTCTTTTCTTGGGCTTTTTCTGGAATTTTACGAGGTGGTTCAGGTTCTTCTTCTTCTTCAATCAACTCTTCTTCAAGTAGCTCTTCTTCTTCAATTTCTTCCTCTTCTTCTTCAAAACCTGGTTTTTGTTTCAAAACAACTAAAGTAATGTCATCGAAAACCTTTTGTTCGCCGATAAACTCTTTTACATCATCGACAATTGCTTGCTTAATTTCTTCAGCAGAACCATCCCAGTTTTGGCTGGCTACTTCGCATAATCTTTCAATTCCATACTGTTCTTTTTCGATGTTATATGCTTCCGGAATTCCATCGGTATAGAGTACTATGCCATCTCCGGGATTTAATTTGACACTGGTATGATTGATGAAATCGGTAATTTCTTCATCCAAACCGATGGGAAATCCTAAATCCATAGTATTGATGCGCTCGACATAACCGCCATTTCGCACTACGATCGTTTCTTCATGTTGACCGCTAATACTGACTTTTCCAGATGTATAAGTCAAAATAACCAAGGTCAAGTTTTTTTGAGAATTCATGCGCCGGACATTTTTATAAATAGTCCGGTTGAGCGCATCTAAAAATTTAACTGGATCGAGTTCTCGAATTTCTTTGAGAGTTCGGACTGCGGTTTGAGTCATTACCATTAGAATGCCGCTTTCCAGCCCGTGTCCGGTTACGTCACCGATCCCAATTGTAACGATTCCATCAGTGTAGAGAACGTCATAGTAATCGCCGCCCACTTCATCAGCAGGTTCCATAAAGCCGGCAATTTCCAACCCTTCGATCGCTTCTAGTTCTTCTGCCGTAGGAAGGATCATTTGTTGCATTTGACGCAACATATCCAATTCTTTAGCCATCCGGAGGTTTTCTGCTTGCAGGATTGCTTCTGCTTCCTGACGCTTGAGAAAGTTGGCGTATGCTTTAGAGTGATAGCGGATACGGGCGATCAATTCGGCTTTGTCTGGTAGTTTAACTATATAATCGTTCGCGCCTAATTCAAAAGCTTTTGCTTTAATTACCGGTTCTTCTTTACTAGAAAGAACGATCAGGGGAACGTCTTTCGTAACGGCGTTGTTTGCTCTCAAAAAACGTACTAATAATAGCCCATCCATCTCTGGCATTACTAGGTCTTGTAAGATGATGGTCGGCTGACATGATTTAGCAACTTTCAGAGCTTTGGTAGGGTCGCTACAGTAATGAAAAGTAATATCTTTTTCTGGTACTAACATTCGGCGAACGGCTTCGCCAATCATCGGCTGATCGTCGATCAACAAAACTGTAATGGGATCTTGTATCACGGCTTTTACTTACTTGTTTGGGAAACTAAAACCAGATAATAAAAGAAAAGTTAACGCCCGATCGCGATCGCGCGGGTAATAGCAGGTGCGATTTCTGGTAAAGGTAACACTTCTACTGCCGCACCCATTTCCACCGCAGCTTTTGGCATTCCATAGACGACGCTAGTTGCTTTATCTTGGGCGATCGTATGCCATCCTTTCTGGCGCAACACATTTAACCCTTCCGCCCCATCTCTACCCATACCAGTCAATAATACAGCCGTTCCCTTCCGGCTCCAATGTTGGGCTACGCTTTTAAAAAATACATCAACGGAAGGACGATAGGGATAATCGATCGGTTCTGGAATATAAGTTAACGTCAAACTGGCTTGCAAGCACAGGTGATCGTTTGTCCCCGCCACGACTACTTTTCCCGCTTCCAGACGACTTCCGCGCGATGCTACCTCTACGGTAAGGGGAGTTTGCCGATTTAACCATTCCACCAAACCAGAAGCAAACTGAACATCTACGTGTTGAACGATCGCGATCGCCGCACCCAAATTAGCCGGTAATTTAGATAGAATTGCCGCCAGTGCATTTGGCCCCCCGGTAGAAGATCCGATCAGCACCAAGGGTGGTGTTTGAGATGGGGTAATGGAAATATTTAACGAAGTTGGCGTGTTGAGTTTGGCTTTGGAAGTTAAGGTAGATTTGCCGATCAATTTCGCGATCGTCACGATTTTGGAGAGTACTGCTTGTGCCGCTTCCGGATTGCCATTCGCTCCCAAAACAGGCGTCCTGACTGCATCCAAAGCTCCATATCCCATCGCTTCAAACACTTTAGAAGCATTTTTGTCAACGCTAGCCGTTACCACCAAAATAGCGCAGGGAGAGTTTTGCATGATCTCGCGAGTTGCCTGTGCCCCATCCATTACCGGCATGATCAAATCCATCAAAATCAAATCGGGGGTATCTTTGGCACATTTATTCACCGCTTCTGCACCATCCATCGCGATCCAAGCGACTTCATACTCTGGCACGCTCATCAAGACACGCCGCAGCGTCTCTACTGCCATCACCATATCATTAACAATTGCGATTCTCATTGCTGTGTGGGAAAAGAGGGGAAAGGAGGCAGGGGGCAGGGGGAAAGGGAAAGGGAAAGGGAAAAGGAAAAAATAATCAATATTATGTATTATGTTCTCTTCTTCACCCCTTCACCCCCTCACTCTATCCCCCACCAGGTACCGTTAATGAAGAATGGGTAATAGGTAATCGAACCGAATTCTACTACCCAATACCCACTACCAATTACCTATTCAAACGAAAGTTTTATTCGTAATTTTTGCTGGGCAAAACTCATTATTTATTAAACAACAAATCATTTTGCCAATTTTACTCACCTATCAAATCGACCACGGCTTTTAAGAATGTATTATCATGAAAACTTGCTTTTGTTAAGTAGTAATCTGCTCCCGCTTCCAAACCCTGCATTCTATCTTCTTCTCTGTCTTTATAAGAAACGATAATGACCGGAACCGAACGTAATTTTGGATGATTTTTAATTTTACTAACTAGCTCGAATCCATTCATGCGAGGCATATCGATATCGCTAACTACCAGGTCGTAGTCGTTGCTGGAAACCGTATACCAACCTTCTAACCCATTGACGGCCACATCTACTAAGTAACCTTTATTTTGTAGCAACTTCCGTTCCATTTCTCGCACGGTAATCGAATCGTCAACCACCAGAATTTTCTTGCGGCGGTCTTCTACGGTAGCTTGCCCGTCATTAGCCAACCGTCTCAAATTGCCTTGATTGAGTAGATTATCGACCGAATGGACTAAATCGGAAACATCGACGATCAGGATCGGAGTGCCATCTCCCATCAATGCCGCCGCACTGAGGTCTTGCACTTTGCCTAACCGAGGGTCTAAGGGTCTGACAACTAAATCGTGTTCTCCCAAAAAGCGATCGACTACCAAACCGTAGTAATCTGATTGTTCGCTGATCACTACTACCGGATATGCCTCGAACTTGGGTAAGGATTCTTTCAATTCCAAAACTTGATAAGCCGGTACCAAACCAATATTTCGATTGTCCATCGTAAAATATTGGCGGTTTTCCATCGAGTAAATATCATCTTTATTTACCATCACGATTTGTTCGATTCTTGCTAGCGGGAAGGCATAAGGTTCGCCTGATATTTCTACTAACAAAGTACGAACGACCGATAAAGTGAGAGGCAATTGGAAATGAAAATTAGTTCCTTTGCCGAATTGAGAACTGGCGCGAACCGTTCCGCCAACTTCTTGCGCCATACTTCTGGCAATATCTAAACCAACCCCCCGTCCGGAAATTTCCGTCACTTGTTTAGCTGTGGAAAATCCCGGTAAGAATAGAAATTCGATTAACTCGCTATCAGTTAGCTGGGCAGCGACTTCTGGAGTTGCCAAACTTTTGGTAATTACTTTCTGGCGCAAGCGTTCTAAATCGATGCCTTTGCCATCGTCGGAAATGGTAATCGATAACATTCCACCGCGATGGACGGCTTCTAGCCGTACCGTTCCTTCTGGAGGTTTGCCAGCAGCTAAACGTTCTTCTGGCATTTCTAAACCGTGATCGACGGAGTTCCGCAGAATGTGGGTGAGGGGTGCTTCTAATTTCTTGAGAATATCTCGATCGACTGGGGTAGCTTTGCCGAGAATTTCTAGCTTGACTTGCTTGCCTAATTTGCGAGCGAGGTCCCTGATCATGCGGGGGAAACCTTGCACTCCGTCATCGAAGGGACGCATATGGGAAGCGATCACTTCTCGATAAAGGCGATCGGAAAGATTGCCAGTCCGACGAACGTATAATTCCAGTTCGTTAATTCGTTCGTTCAACATTTCCCGGCATTCTCGCTCTTTTTGTCTTACCGAGTCTAAAGAGGACTGACTTTTTTGATTGTTCTGAGTTAGGGAAAGGCTTTCTTGTAACTCTTCGAGCATCTTCGACAATTCCAGCTGGCGTTTTTTCAAAACGCTGAGGGAATCTGCAAATGGTTGCAACCAATTTGCCTCGATCAGGGATTCGCCCGCTAATCCCATGATGCGATTCAAATTTTCTGCACTCACTCGGACTACGCGATCGCTATTGGCAGCTGCGTTTGCTGCTGGATCTTTAGCAGCATCCAGTTTATTGGATGTGCCTTTAGTGAGGGTTGTTGTTTGCTTGACGATCGCCTGTTTTGCTTCGCTGGCAGATGAAACGATCGACGATTCGACTGGGGCAATTTCTTTTTCTGCTGGTTTAGCTTCTGGTGCGGTTTTTGCCTTGGTTGGTGCAGGGGCAGCACTGGGATCGAGGATAGCGCTGATTTGTTGCTTTGTGGTTTGAATTTCCTCGTTGTTTTGCGACAACCAAATTTTCAGTTCGTTCGGTTCCAGTTTGCTGATACTGCTGAGCAAATCGACTCCGTGCAGCAAAATATCTACATCATCTGCCCCTAAAGTAATCTTTTGGTTTTGCGCCGCCACAAAGCAGTCTTCCATGACGTGGGCTAGATGAACTGCGGCATCGATCGCTACGATCCTCGCCGCACCTTTCACCGAGTGAGCCGCCCGCATTAATGACTCCAACACTTTTGCAGACTGAGGTTGGGATTCCAGAGCTAACAAACCGTCGTTTAAAATTACTGCCTGAGCTTCCACTTCCAAGCGGAATAAATCCAACATAGAAGCCCCATCCATACTTACCTCGGTGGCGGCTGAAGGCGCTGGAATCTCTGCTGCGGACTCTGCTGCTACCTCTGCTTCCGACTCTTCTTCCAGTTCTGGTTCGTCGTTTATCACCTCAACCGGAGCAGCCGTAATCGCGATCGTCTCTGGCTTACTCTTTTCCTCGGGTTTTTTGCCATCTTTACGAGAAGATGCAACTCGATCGCTCTGGTTGCTTTCCGGCTGCCGAGTTTCTTTGCTCTGAGTTTTGCCTGCTTTGGCGGTTTTCTTTTTACCGGGAGAGATTGCTCCCGGTGTTAACACCGAAACGATGCTGTTTTGAATTGCTTCTATTTCTTCTTCCTGTTCTGAAAGCCAACTTTCTAAATCTGCTTCTTTTTGTTGACTCATGCTCAGAAGCAAATTAACTCCTGCCAATAGCACTTCAATTCGATCGCGATTTAAAGTAATGTTTTGTTTTTGTGCGTTAGCAAAGGTGTCTTCCATGACTTGTGCTAGGTTGACACCTGCATCGATATCTGAAATATGGGCAGCCCCTTTAATTGAATGGCAAGCCCTCATCAGAGATTCTAATATTTGAGTAGATTCAGGTTGAGTTTCTAAAGCTAATAACCCGTTATTGAGGTTATTTGCTTGTTGCTCGACTTCGACTCGGAATAGATCGAATATGGAAAAATTGCCGCTCATAGAATCCGCCGATTGAGTGTATAAAACAATAAATCAGAATCTAAGTAATTAACCTTATGACCCTGCCATTGAACCACGCCTTTGGTATAAGCTTCTGTAGCTTTAGAAATTACTACTGGGGTATTTTTTAATTCACTCACGGCAAAGCGATGAACTCCACAGACTTCATCAACGGTAAATACCCATCGGTCTTCATCGCTAGCAACTACTAGCATTCTTTTGGAAGCTACAGAAACCGAGTTAAGATGCTGGGGCAACTCCTTTTTCGTGTCTAAGTCCAGCAAATGGGAAAGGCAAATGCACAACAGTATTTCCCCTCTAATATTGACTAAACCAAGGAAGAGTTCGTCGCTGCGGTGGGGTAGAGTATGAATCAAACAAGGTTGAGTTACTTCCTGAAGTAACTTTACTGGTAGAGCTAACCATTCACCTCCCAGGCGAAAAATCATCGCCGATATATTTTGCCCCGTGGGAACGATCGCGCTATTGACTTGGGCCTTCGCGTGATCGGGCTGAGTTTTTGAGAGTACTTCCGTCCATTCATGGAGATACTGGGGTGGTGCTTCCCGTTCTAGTAAGCTGCGTCCCACTGCCGAATAAACGGGACAATTGCGACAGTGAGTTACGGTTTTGAGTTGATCGCAAGAGCGATCGCCATCCACTCCTATTTTCTTCCAACAATCGTCAACCATCTGTAAAATTCCTTATGAGAAGGTGTTTAAGTATTAACCATTTGTTCTAGCTTCAAAACCTCCTGGCGCAAATTTTGCGATACATCATTCAACTGCCTAATTGTCCCATTCACTTCCCGCAAAGACTGAACGGTTTGAGAGGAAGCCTCGGTCAATTGCAGTATCGCCTGAGAAATTTGCTGCGCTCCTTGGGATTGCGCTTCCATACTGCCGCTCACTTGTTGGAATCGCGGTGTCAGAGTTTGTACTTGTTCGATAATCGACTCTAATTTATTGCTGATATTACTAACATCTTCCACTCCCCTTTCTACTTCTTTGGTGAATTTGTCCATTTCCATCACCCCAGTCGATACCGCTCGTTGCATTTCTTTGACCATATTTTCGATATCCAGGGTGGCCACGGCGGTTTGGTCGGCTAGTCGGCGAATTTCTCTGGCCACGACTGCAAATCCGGTGCCGTATTCTCCGGCTTTTTCCGCTTCGATGGCAGCGTTGAGGGAGAGCAAGTTGGTTTGGTCGGCTACTTTGGTGATGGTGGTGATGATGCTGTTGATGTTGTTGGCTTTTTCGCTAATCGTGCCTAGTTTGGCAGAAATTATGCCTGTGGCTCCGGCTAGCATTCGCATGGTTTGTTCCATGTGGGCTAGGTCTTTTTGGCTTTCGGCGGCTCCTGATGCGGTGGCTTGGGAGGTGTAGCCTACTTCATCCATTGTTTTGAGTAGTTGCTGGGAGGTGGCGGAGATTTCTTTG
>DATNQN010000006.1 GCA_036703985.1 Leptolyngbyaceae cyanobacterium | reverse complement strand
CCCCATCCCCCCACCACCGCCTCCCCAGCACCAGTCGATCCGACGGAAAGGGTAGCTACTGCGGCAATTCGAGTAACGCCAAATACAGAAAAAATTTCTGCTAATGAAGCTCAAGCAATGCGCCAAGAGCTAGAAAATTTAATTGGACGAGTAGAAAGCGCTCTTTTGGCTGCGAATTCGGTTGATAGTAAAGTAGCAGGAGAACCGGCAACCAAAGAAACTACTGCCGTTAATGTTACTCCCACAAATGTTGCCTCAACCACTTTAATTAGTACTTCCTCTTCTCCATCTAGCACTCTTCAAAAAGCTAGAGAAATATTGAAAGTATTTCCCGAATTAATCACTAAAGGGGATTATGGAAATGCCAGAAGTCAATGGTTACAAGCTCGTCAGAGTTTGTGGAATCTTTACCCGATCGATCGCCCGATCAAACAGCCGGAAATTCGCGCCATTTGGCTAGACCGGGGTAGTATCGTACAAGCTGGTTCGGAACAGGGATTGGCGAAAATATTCGATCGTCTCGCGCAAGCTGGCATTAATACAGTTTTCTTTGAAACCGTTAATGCTGGTTATACTATCTATCCCAGTCAAGTTGCACCAGAGCAAAACCCCCTTACTAAAGGTTGGGACCCGTTAGAGGCGGCGGTGAAATTAGCTCACGAACGGGGAATGGAGTTACACGCTTGGGTGTGGACTTTTGCGGCTGGTAATCAACGCCATAATGGTATTCTCAATCAACCGCCCAATTATCCTGGCCCGATTTTGGCTGCTCATCCCGATTGGGCAAATTACGATCGCAAAGGTAACATGATTCCAGCCGGACAAACCAAGCCATTTTTAGACCCGGCGAATCTAGAAGCACGACAATATTTAATCAAATTATTCGATGAAATTATCAGCCGTTATAAAGTTGATGGATTGCAATTAGATTATATTCGCTATCCATTTCAAGACCCCAGTCGCGGGGAAACTTACGGTTATGGAAAAGCAGCGCGTAAGTTATTTAAAGAAATGAATGGCGTCGATCCAATTCAAGTTTCTCCCAGTAATCGCGCCCTTTGGCAAAAGTGGACTGAGTTTCGCGCTAATCAAGTTAATTCTTTTGTGTCAGAAGTAGCTCAATTAGTGCGCCAACGCCGATCCAGTTTAATTTTATCTGCTGCGGTTTTCGGTTATCCGGAAGCAGAAAGAATCCAAAAATTGCAACAAAATTGGGAACTGTGGGCGAAAAGAGGTGATGTCGATCTAATTGTACCAATGGCTTACGCTCAAGATACTAATCGCTTTGCCCAATTAACTCAACCTTGGCTGAGTCATCCCAATTTAAGCGCTACTTTAGTGTTGCCAGGGATTTTGCTATTAAACTTACCGGAAGTGAGTGCGATCGATCAAATTCAATTTGTTAGAGATTTACCCAATGGCGGATATTCCTTATTCGCATTCGAGCATTTGAGCGGTCAATTACAATCTATTTTCAGTCGCACCCAAGGTACAATACAAACTACTAATAAAGAGCCAATTCCTTATCGCCAACCTTTTGCTGCTGCCGCTTCTAGTTATGCTTCTCTCCAACGAGAATGGAATTTTTTATTGCAAACAAATCAAATGCAATTAGCAGATTCAGCTAAAGATGCTTGGCGCACTCAAACAGAAGCACTTGCCACGGCTTTAAATCAATTATCTCAACAGCAAAATGCTAGTAACTTAGCAGAAGCAAAGAATGCTTTAAAATCATTTCGTTCTCAATTCCGTAGTTTAGTAAGTTCAGCTTCTTTACAAAATTTATATCAAATTCAAACTTGGGATAATCGTTTGGCAAGTTTGGAAAAGTTACTCAATTATGGTGAGCGAGTTGTGTTGAATAGGCAAAATGCAATAACAAATAATAAGTAAATCACCAAAATATTATTAAATCATATTAAATCGTAGGGTGTGTTAGGCACGGGCGATAAATTCTTCCTTAAAATCCAATAATTAACGAACCGTGCCGTAACCCACCATTCCCATCCTTGGGAACCTTTAATAACGTTTTTTACTGAAAGAAAAATCTGATTTCATACCTGCTATATAAACATAGTTTGTAGTAAGGACTTTAGTCCTTATACCGGGAACTAAAGTCCTCATTACAAACTGGTAATCAAAGGTATAGCAAGGGGCTAGGGAAGAAGGGATTAGGAGTGAGAATTTCAGCAATTAATAATGCCTTAACCGCCTTGACGGTTGCTATATATGATATTATTTCTGATCTGAGTTGTAAAAATCATCAGGAGACATTTGAAAAAAATCAGCTAATTTTTGAATATAGCTGTTTGTTAATTGGCGAATTCCACTTAAAACTTCCGATACAACCGACTCGCTTTCCAAAATAGGAATTAAGTCTTTTGGTTGTAAATTTGATTCTACTAAAAGTGCTTTAATTAACTCTATACCCCAAATATCGGGTATTGGTTCGTGATGAAGTTGTTGATATTCATAAACAAGAGAACCTAAGACATTTAGATAGTCTTGTTCATCTGGAGTTAGTTCACTGCGATCGATTAGAGAATCAATTACTTTCTGAGTAGCAAGTAACTCTTTCTCAGAATTAATTGGACGAGGAGGAAAATTTTTGATTAATTCAATATAGGCGTTATTGTTACGTATACCAATCGTCATTTTTTTAGTTCTCTTTGTCGTATTCTGCATGGATTAACATATGACAAACAAAAATAGTTTCAGAGAGGAAACCTAGACGATGGTATTAATCTGGTAAAAATTCAGGATTCATGGTTTGTTCTGGAGTATAAGGGCATACTTCTGGAAAAACTTTTTCTCCTAAATTAGTTTCTCGAATAGCCAAAGCTAAACCTAGTTCGTAAGCAATAAAGAAAATTTCATCTAGATATGGTTTTAAACTAGGGCTATCCTTCAAAAGGAGTTTAATTTGAATCCGTTGTTCGCGAATAGTGCCTACCCAGCTATTGGTACGTTTGTCAGGTTGAAATTGCCATTTCAGCAAATGCCCTAGCAATATTCCCAATCGGTTTCTCAGTTCTTGCCGTTCTTTTCTACCCAAAGTTTCTATTTCCTCAATCAAATTATTTGTATCTAATTCGTGCCATTGCTGAGATTTAAGCAGGCTGATTTGTTGTTGAGTCCAGGCATAGAAGTCTGTTTCGTAAAGGCTTGTTGATATATACATAATTTTGATTTAAGTTTCTATGTTATTTCATGATTTTACGGAGTTTCGCACAAAATTAGTTTCTGAGATTTGCTACCATTTTCAATCCGGCTGGCGCTGCTACAGTTAAACCGCGACGAACGGGGCGAACGGGACGTTTGTTAACCAGAGAAACTTGAAAGCGAGACAAAATTGTTGCTAAAACTAATTTCATTTCATATTGGGCAAATGCCATACCAATACAGCGGCGATTTCCGCCACCAAATGGGAAGTATTCGTATTGGGAATATTGCTTTTCTAAGAAACGTTCTGGTTTGAATTGTTTGGGTTGAGGGTAAACTTCTTCTCGATGATGTGCTAAATAAATACTGGGTATGATGACTGTTTTTGGTTCTAATTTATAACCCATGATTTCGACTGGAGATTTGACAATTCGAGGGAAACCATTCATGACAATTGGATATATCCGCAAAGTCTCTTGGCAAAATGCTGTTAAGTAAGGCAATCTTGCAATCGTAGTAGGGTCTGGATTATCGCCAACAGAATCGAGTTCGTTTAATAGTTTCTCTCTTACTTCAGGTAATCGATCGGCCCAATAAAAAGCCCAACTTAAAGCGGAAGCAGTAGTTTCATGTCCAGCTACTAGCAATGTCATTAATTCGTCGCGTAATTCTCGATCGCTCATTGGTTGCCCGTCTTCATAACGAGCAGACATCATTAAGCTGAGAATATCTTGCCGATTTTGATTAGATTCTGCTCGACGTTCTCGGATTTGATCGTAAATTAATTCGTCAACTTGTTGGCGCAAATGCAAAATTCTTCCCCACGGACTCCAAGGGCCAAAATCTGTTTGCAGAAAGCGGAAAAAGAACGAACTGGATAATAAGGAAGAACCCAACAATTCTAGTAATGAATTGATATTTTGATGTAGTTGGTGCAAACGTTGTCCTTCATCTACACCAAATACAACCTGTAAGATGACTCGGAGAGTGATTTCCTGCATGGTGTGGCGAATTTTGAAAGGTTTGCCAATTTTCCACTCGTTTGTTACCTGCTGGGTAATTTGGCAGATAGTTTCGCCGTAAGCACGCATCCTTTCGCCGTGGAAAGGAGGGGTGAGGAGTTGGCGTTGGCGCTGATGACGATCGCCATCCAGTAAAATCAGAGAATTACTTCCCAGGAGAAATTCCAAATCCCGATTCCGAGCACCTACCTCTACTTGGTGATAATCAGCCGCAAAAATGGCTTGCAGTGCCTCCGGTCGGCTAAAGTAAACCAGGGGGATACCCTGACGCCCTTTAATGGCAAAGGTATCGCCATAAACTTTACTGTAATCCTCTAGGTACTTGACTGGCTGAAACACGAATTTCAGCATTCGCGGCAGTCTGGCAGTATTTGGCCCATCTGGTAGTTTGTTACTAAATGTCATAAAAGTTTTTCTATTGAAGCTACTGTTTCTAATAATGGCTAATTCTCAGATTTCAGATCCGAAAAGTGGTAGATAAAGCGGTATATTTCGGAAAAGAATGTGAGTGTCGGAAGCAAGCAGTGCCAAGAATCATCGCTATCCTCAACGGCAAAGGCGGAGTCGGTAAAACTACTACAGCAGTCAATCTTGCTGCTACCTTCTCGCGGAAGAAAAAGGTTCTTTTAGTAGATGCAGATATTCAAGGATCTGCTAGTTGGTGGATCGAGCGCGGTAAAGAAAAATGGAACTTGGACTTAGTTCAAGAAACAAATCCCCAACTTTTGAACCGTTTACGCAAGATAGAAGGATATGATTTAGTTGTGGTGGATACACCTCCGGCGCTGCGATCGGAAGCATTAGCGGCGGTAGTAGCGATCGCAGATTATCTCATTCTGCCCACACCCCCAGCGCCGATGGATCTTGCCGTGCTAATCGACACGGTACGGGAAGCAGTAACGCCGATGGGAATTGCTCATCGGGTGCTGCTGACTAAGGTGGATTCCCGCAGTTTAGGAGAAGCACTCGAAGCTCAAAACACCTTGATGGAACTGGGAATTCCCGCCTGTAATGCCTTTGTTCGTGCTTACAAAGCTCACGAACGAGCGGCACTAGAGGGAGTACCGATTAACGAATGGCGAGGCAAGAATGGACGGGAAGCTGAGGCAGACTACCGCCGCGTTGCAGATGAGTTACAGCGAGATTGGAAAAAATAATGGCTACTAAAAAACGTCTCTCGGATTTGCTACGTCAAGAAGCACAAAAGTTACCGGATACTGAAGATAAACCAATTGTAGATACGACGGCAACGGAAGTTGTAGAAGAAGATACTGCTACACCAGAGCCATTATCTGCTGAATCTTCCGATAATGGAAAACCTGCTAAAAGTTCTAATCCTACTAAAGCTGAGTTAGAAGCAACTGTAGCGGAATTGCGTGCGGCTTTGGAACAAGCGCAAAAACTAGAAGTGGCACAAGAACACGAAGTTGCTTTACAGCAGCAAGTGATCGATTTACAAGCAGAATTATCCGAAGAAAAATCCCAGGTACAAAAGTTAAAAAAAGATTTAGAACAAGTTAAGTCTCTCAAGGCAGAGCTTGAAAAAGCTAAAAAAGATTTAGAGCAAGTTAAATCTCTCAAAACAGAGCTTGAAAAAACTAAAAAAGAAGCTCTCCAATTAGCTGAATCTAATTCTAAATTAATTGAAGAAGTGAATGCTTTAAAGCAAGAAAAAGAGCAAGAAGACAAGAAAGAGAAAGAAACAAAAACAAGCGCACTTCCTGCATATAGGCCGATCGAGCGGAAAATTGGCAAGTCAGATCCCAATAAAAAACCTGTTGATTTTGCCGTGAATACTTGGTTACTCGATTAAATAGCTAATGGGTATCCGCGTTAATTTTTGGCCTAAACATTGTAGAGACGTTTCATGAAACGTCTCTATAGCCGATCGCGATCGAGGTAAAAGGAAGTAATCAACCCGGATTTGGTATTATATAGATTACCTAAATGTTTGCTAGAGATTGTAAGGATGGGCGGGTTTTGATTTTAATTAGGACTTACGCAAAGTTACGAGAAATCAAGGTTTGTAGCAAACATTTGCATCAACGATATTACCCCACGTACTTTATGGGAATTTCGATCGCAAATTCTGCGCCGCTACCCACCGTGGAATGACAAGTTAATTTTCCCCCATGTTTTTTGATAATCGCATAGCTGACGGATAAACCCAAACCCGTACCGCTCCCCACTGGTTTAGTTGTAAAAAACGGCTCGAAGATGCGCTCTTGAATGTGAGGGGGAATTCCACAACCATTATCAGCGATCGCAATTCTTACTCGCTGATTTTCTATAACTTCAGTCTGAATCCGAATAAAGGGATTTTTATTAGTTTTACTAACTTGCTTGAGAGCATCAAGAGCATTACTAATAATACTCATAAACACTTGGTTCATCTCACCAGCATAACAGGTGACATTGGGAAGGTCACCATAGTCTTTAATGACTTCTACTTTGGGTTGATTATTGCTCCCTTGCAAGCGATTTTGTAAAATTAGTAAAGTGCTTTCAATTCCGGTGTGTAAATCTACCGCTTTCATGTCGGATTCATCTAAGCGCGAAAAATTCCGCAAGCTCAGAATAATTTGCTTAATTCGTTCGCTTCCCAGCTTCATCGATTGCAGAATTTTTATAAAATCTTCTCTGATAAAATCTAACTCTATTTCTTCAGTTTTCGCCTGAATTAATAAATTTTTTTGCGGGTATTCTTGCTGATACAATTCCAACAAACTCAGCAAATTTTTCAGATAATTTTCTGTAGGCTGAAGATTCCCATAAATAAAATTCACTGGATTATTAATTTCGTGTGCTATCCCCGCTACCAATTGACCGAGGGCTGACATTTTCTCACTCTGAATTAATTGTGATTGGGTTTGTTGTAGATTTTGCAATGCTTGCTCTAGATCGGCAGCTTTTTGAGTTAAATCTTTAGTTTTTCGCTCTACTTCTGCTTCCAAACTGTGAGAATATTGCTCGACTTGTCGGTATAAACGCGCATTTTCGATCGAGATAGCAGCTTGAGCAGTAAGGATTTGGAGAGTTTCGATCCGATCGCTAGTAAATGCTCCCACTGTAAGATTATTTTCTAAATACAAAATCGCTAGGGTTTTTCCCTGCTTGCTAATCGGAATACATAAAACTGATTTAGGCTGGTGAGCGATGATATAAGGATCGCCTGCAAATTGAGTAGAAGCGCTCAAGCGATCGAAAACCGCTGTTTTTTGACTTCTGGCTACAGAATAAATCAAACTTTGGGGTAATTCTTGACATTCATCCAGAGGAATTTGCCAGTTTTCTATCTGGTTTTGATTAGCTTTAGCTACTACTAACCATTTTCCTTCTTGATGAATCACTAAAATTCCCGTTTGAGATCCCGCCGACGCGATCGCAATTTGCATCAAAGTAGCTAACAATTTCTCTAATTCAATTTCCTGCGAAATTGCTCGTGCAGCTTTCATCACCGCCGGAAAATTCAACCATAAATCCACGCTGCTGCTACTGGTGCTAGTTACGCTTCCGATCGGAGTTGGCGATATCGTTCCTCCAGATGCGATCGCTGGGTTAATCGGTTTTAGAATAGTCCCTAGTAGTTGGGGATAGTGTTGTTCTAAATAAGCAACTTTCGCCTTTGCGCCCCATCGCGCGTAACAGTAGTATGCTTCCTGCATATAACCAGTAGCAACTTTTTCTTTGCCCCAGTCCAAATAAAATTTACCTGCTAGTTCATTAGCTAAGGCTTCTTCTTGGATATACTCGTTTTGCTTGGCTTTGGCAATTGCGCGATCGTACCGATCTCCCGCTTCGTAATTATTACCTAAAACTCGGCATTTTTCTGCCTCTATTAAGTCAATCCTATGTTGGTGATTCATCGGTGCATGGTACGCCCATTGAGCTAGCGTAGTTTGATGGATTTTCACCTCCTCAAGAGTGTTAGCTCGCTCAATTTCTGACTGGGTAGAAAATAGTGCCAAATAGGTTAATCCGGCATAAAAATGGAAAACAGGAGTATGAACTTGTCCTGCTGTGGCGATCGAAGAACGGTTAGCTTGGACAATGTAATCTAGGGCGTTAGTGCAGTCACCAAAAAGATAGGCAAGCATTAATTTGTAGGTATAAACAAAACCTAACGCATTAAAATCATTATCCTGATGGTACTTAGGAATCATCAAACTTTCATCGTATGCAGTACCGCTTAATAAATCCGGTTGATTAATAATTGACCTCAAATTCTCCACTGTTTGTTGCTGCATTTTTAGGTAAGCCAAAGCAGAATCTTGCTTTATATTGGCTAAGACAACACAGTAATTTTCGATTTCCGGTTCCCAATCATCCAGATTTACTCCAGCGAAGAATCGATCGTAAAAATAATTAAATATGCTGTAGCCAGCATAGAGGAAATCACCGATTTCCATACCAGCTAAAAAAGCTTCTTTTGCCGTTGAGATTGTAGCCCTTACTGCTTCTCGACGATGCTGAATAAAGCCACAAAACAACAATAAGGTTACACACTTAAACTCGCGCACGTTCAAGCGATCGAGTAAGCTCAAAGCTACTCGCCCAAAACTATATCCCCTTTCTACTTCTCCCAAAAAAGTAGACAGCACCATGCCATAAGTTACATATCCGATCGTTGATGTCGGTGCATTTCCAAATTGAAGTGATAAACTCACCATCGTGCAGCCAAGTACGGGCAGCAAGCCCGGATTTGCTTGCAGAATGGGCGCAAACAACATTGTTAATAGCTGCATCGCTGCAATTGTTCGAGGCTCGCTCATCACGGGGAGGTCAATCAATTCCTCGATCTGTTTGCCTTCGAGTTGTTTGGCAAGAGTTTGTAGTGCTGCGCCAGTCAAAGCTTCATCAGGTTCGGAGGGCAGTTCGATCCCCAATTGTGCTAGAGCGACTCTGCCTACAGCGATCGCTTCTAATATCTGAGTCTTTGCAGTCAGTGCGTTGATTTGAATCTCAAATATCTTTACTTTATCTAGGATCGTTTTAGCCGATCGCAAAACTTCTGCGGCCATTTTTTCCATCCCATCAAAATCGGCATTCAAGTAGGCAGTTTCCGCCGCAACCACATAAAGATTCAAGGTTAATTCGTACTGATTTTGCCAGCAGTTTTCCGCGAGCAACTCAATCCCCGTTTGCACAAAATTTCTGGCAGCTGAATAAGCTGTTGAATTTCTGGCTTTCCGTGCTGCTGCTAAGTTCAGTCGGGCTAAGACTTCCCGTTCCACCGCTTGATTAATTAACTCAATTCCTAAATTCAAATGCCCGACAATATCAAATAGTTTTTCTTCTTTTTCTATTTCGGATAATTTCTGTTGGAGCAGTTGACCGATTTTGAGATGAGTTACTTGTTTTTGGTTTTTGGGAATTAGAGAATAAGCGGCTTGTTGAACGCGATCGTGCAGAAATCTATATTTAGCATTTTGTTTATTAGCATTTTCATCTTCCGGGCTGAATTTAAGATTCCCATCAATCTGGTAAAACTTGTAAATATTACTAATCGGTAAAATAAAACCTTCCTGCAATGCTCTCCATAAAACCGTTGCCGCCTCTGTTTCCGATTGCTGTGAAACGATCGCCAAAGTATGCAAATCGAACTGAGCACCAATACAAGCAGCCAACTTTAAGACATCCTGAGTTGGGATTGGCAATTTCTGCAATTGCAATGTCATGAATTCAACCACATCATTAGTAATTGCTAAGGCGTTAATTTGGGCAATATCGCACTGCCAATGCTGGATATCCCAATTAAAGGTTATTAGGTTGTCATCATGTAATGCTTTGATAAATTGAGTAGCGAAAAAAGGATTTCCTAGAGTTTTTTGATAAATTAATTTTGTCAAAGGCTGGGCAAAAGATAGCTGGCAATTCAGCGTATCTGATACTAATTGATTGATATCCGACTCTCTTAACGACGGTAATGTAATCGTATTTACCGTTGACCCAGTTTTGATAAGTTCATCTACTGTTAAAATGAAGGGATGAACGGGGGAAACTTCATTATTTCGATAAGCACCTAATATTAAGAGATGCCCAGATTCTTGCATCAATAATGAGAGCAAATTCAGTGAAGCAGAATCAGCCCATTGCAAGTCATCTAAAAATATCACTAAGGGATGTTCTTTGCTAGTAAAAACTTTGACAAATTTTTGAAATAGTAAATTAAAGCGATTTTGGGCGGCTGTTCCTGATAATTCTATGGCTGGTGGTTGTCGATCGATGATGTTTTCTAATTCAGGGATTACATCAATTAAAACTTGCCCGTTCTCTCCCAGCGCTTCGAGAATCTTGGTTTTCCATGTTTGCAATTGTTCGTCTGGTTCTGATAATAGTTGCTCCATTAAATATCGAAAAGCTTGCACGAAGGCTGAAAAGGGAATATGACGTTGAAATTGGTCATATTTGCCTTTGATAAAATAGCCCCGTTTTCTGACAATTGGTTTATGTACTTCATTCACTACGGCGGTTTTTCCAATTCCAGAAAAACCCGCTACTAACATCATTTCTGTAGCGCCATCGGCGACGCGATCGAACGCATTTAACAGTTGATTTACTTCCGCTTCTCTGCCATATAGTTTTTCGGGAATGAGAAAGCGATCGCTAATATCTTGCTTGCCGATTTCAAACGGTTCTATTGTGCCTGTAGTTTGCAATTGAGTTAAACAAACTTCTAAATCGTGCTTAATTCCTAATGCTGTCTGATAACGATCTTCGGCGTTTTTAGTAATTAATTTACTGACAATTTCTGATAAAACTAAGGGAATTTCCCAGTTAACTTGATGCGGGGGTGTCGGTTGTTTAGCTAGGTGAAAATGTACTAATTCCATAGGGTCTTCTGACCTAAATGGTAATTGTCCTGTTAATAATTCGTAAAATGTTATTCCCAGAGAATAAAAATCGCTGCGATAATCTACACCTCGATTCATTCGTCCAGTTTGTTCGGGGGAAAGATATGCTAAAGTACCTTCTAAATCATGAGCGTTCTGAATTTCTTGACTTTCTTTCGGTAGGATAGAAGCAATACTAAAATCAATTAATTTTACTTTTTTGGTGCTTGGATTAATCAGAATATTGGAGGGTTTGATATCTTTGTGTATGACTTTATTTTGGTATAAATAGTGCAAACAATCCGTGAGTTGAATAGCTATTTTGAGAAATTCTTCTAAAGGCAATAATTTAGATTTAATATTTTCATCTGGGGATGCTCTGAGATGATCTGATAGGGAAATTCCGCCAAAATCTTCCATCACTAAAGCATAGCCATTGCGATACACTTCTACGGTTAAGGGTTTGATAATGCTAGGAAAATCGAGATTTTTGGCAATGGTATATTGGTTGCGAAATTGGACGATTTCGTTAAAATTGGGGTATTCATTTCGCAATAGTTTGATGGCGACGGTTTTTTGGTCGCTGGTACGAATACCTCTATAGACAAGGGTGCGCGTACTCGTGTATAATTGTTCAGTGATTTGATAACCTGGTAAGCTAGCGAATTCATCCATAATTTGTTAAGTTTTTTTTAATTATTTTTGATTGTTGTCCGATGAGCAGGAGTTATTTGTTTGGGGCTAATTTCCCAAGCAGCTTAATAATAGCTAAATGTTTTTCTGATATGTTATCAGAGATTTCGTTAAATGGCTATTTTCTCTAAATGGGTTTTCCGTAATTAGTGCGAGGGGAATATCAATCAAAAGTTATGAGTAAATAAAAATAATTTGGTAAATGCCTGATGGAAAAATGGTAGTGATTTTATCAAAAACAATAGTATAAATAGTCAAAATTAGATGATTTAAATTAGTAAAAAATTGTGTAAATAATTAATACTTAAATAAGTAGGCGTCTAGCGAAGCAAGTAATTTTGTATTACTTTAGCTTATTGACGCCTACTTACTTATGAAATCGATTAACTCAGATTTTGCACTAGGTATAGAAACCGGGTTTCTGGCCAATAGCTAAACTGGAAAGCCTATTTTTTCGTAAACAAACTCGGTTTCTCAGGTCTTGTTGAGAATGGTGTAAGATTTGAATTAAGCTGTTTTGAATGAAGCTTGTCTTTGGAGTAAGTTGATAATGGAGGTTTTTTCCAACATTCCTACTACTACGCCATTTTCACGGACTACTGGCAATTGAGTAATTTGTTCTTGTTCGAGTAGATTGATTACTTCGAGAAGAGATTGATTTGATTTAACTGTTTTGCCGTTTTCAATTGGTTTGGTTAACTCTTGTACTGTGATTTGTGGCCAAAGTTCGAGAGAAACTGTTTTGAGGTCTTGAACAGAGATTGTACCTAACAATTGACCGTCTTCATTAGTAACTAAGAATTTGTTCCAGAGGTCTTGTCCGATGACAAAATCGTTAGCAAATTTACGTAAAGAGATATCTGCTGATACGATCGGGCCATTGGGAACTACGGCATCTTCAGCGGTTAAACCTGCTAGTTTATCTTGCACTTTGGCTGCTTGGGCAGACATTCCAGCATTTTGTAGCAAGAACCAACCGATTAATATGTTCCAAAAACTGCCGTAACTGTTGTAGAGGAAAACGGGAATTAAGCCAGAGATGATGGCAATCCAACCGAAGATTTGACCGACTCGACTGGCAAAAAATACGCCTTTGTAAGGATTTCCGGTAATTTTCCAAACGGCAGCTTTTAGGATGTTGCCACCATCTAAAGGTAAACCAGGAATTAAGTTAAATAATGCCAATGCCAAGTTGATGGAGGCAAGTAATCCGACGATCGCAGCTAATGGCCCAGAAAGGTTCGTTCCGATACCGATCGCAGTGAAGATACCGAATAATAATATGCTAACTAACGGCCCTGCGATCGCTACCCAAAATGCCTCTGCTGGGGTTTTGGATTCTTTTTCTAAATGAGCTAAACCACCAAATAGAAATAAGTTGATTGATTTAACTTCGATTCCTTGCTTAATGGCAACTAAGCTGTGTCCCAATTCGTGGGCCAAGACAGAAGAAAACAACAGCAACCCGGCGGCTAATCCCAGTATCCACGGTAATGGCCCAGCCAATCCTGGAAATTTTACTGCTAGTTGTCCTCCGTAGGTCAAAGTTACCATACCCAGGATGAAGAACCAGGATGGATGGACGTTAAAGGGAATACCAAACAGGTTGCCAACACGGAAAGTGCCGTTCATAACGACTCCTTTAATTTGAGCTTTGAGAGGTTAAATTCATTTTCCTCTCATGTTTTTAGTGTAACGAAATGTAAAAACCTTTTTAATCTTTCCATTAGCGTAGTTCCCGCCCCGTAAAGTTCGGTTTGCTACAGAGGGCAGGGGGCAGGGGGCAGGGGAGCGG
>DATNQN010000005.1 GCA_036703985.1 Leptolyngbyaceae cyanobacterium | reverse complement strand
TTGGGTGACTAATTGCTCAACTGAATAATCTATATAAGAGGAATTTCTATAATCTTGGAAAGAATCAGCGAATCGGTGGCTAATCTTTAATTTTTTATCTAATTCAGCTATTAAAACAATTCCGGCATTTGAAGTGATTCTTCCTCCCGAAAAATTAGCGATGATTTCTTTTCCTTTAAGTTTTCCCAAATTAAATTCCTTACTGGCTTTTTTTCGAGGATTGGGAGTCATAAGCTGAGGAACATTAGATTTTTCTTATTCTTCAATTATAGCAGATTTATTCACCTGCTAATTGATGATTAAATAATTTAATTATCATCAAAAATTTACGGTTAATCTTTGATTTCTTCCCCCTCTAATTCCTGATAATTTTGAATTGCTACCGATTTACACACTGTTGGATGTGGAAACTGGGCGTTTGCACGCTGAAGCTATTATCCAGTAAGGCTTTGGCGGTTGACGATCGCAAATTTTGTGAGAAATGCGGGCGATGGCGTCAAATATCTAGCAACTGAAGGACAAGCTTTTTGGTTAATCGATGCGATTGCTTCCCATCAAACGCGACAACTGCTTTCGCAGCAAGAGTTGCAAGAATTTCAACTGTGGCAGTTAACAGTATCAGAAGATAAATCAGCAGTTTTAACTTGCCAATCTGATAGTGACACAGAACCAGTCGTCAGACAAAAAATTCCCTACACTGACTTCCCACTCAATTCTACCAAACTCTACTTAGTAGATAAAGTGCTGATGTTGCCTTCCGAATATTAATCGTCAAATTGCGACACTGAAAAACTCGCATAGCTATGGCACTTTATTCATTTTCGCCCATCTTCTTTGGTTGTGGGGTGAGTGGAGTAGGTAGTCTCCCAAGTATCAGCCGGGTGTATGTTATAGCAAATGGGCTACCTTTGCTCCGAATCGGATTTCTTTAGGGTCAATCTATTATTTAGCAGGTTTAGATTCCCGTTTCTCTTGTCCTGCCTAGCATCTGACATCTGTAACTCAGGCTGAACATTTGATAGTCAAAAAATATTCAATTATTGAATTAGCTTTCAGAAGCATACGGCAATAGTCGATAGTCTAATATTTATTGACTATTATTTTTTTCTCCTTACTTCACTTCTGCCTTTGCGTGACCCCAGCCGACCCTTGCTTGGGATTTAGCTGCTACGCTTCTTGGTTTAAGAGTTTTCAAGTTAAATTAACAAACATATTTATTACTATAAAAAATGGCTATCGCCATTGAAAAAGATGATTTCGATCGTTAAATAAACTTTGATGAACAACCAAGAAGAAAACCCTTTAGAAAATGTTGAGGAAATAGAAAATCAAAACCCCAACATTAGTTTAAAGGCCGTCCTGATTATAGGAGTGCAAATCCTGCCCCAATCTGAAAGCTCTTTAGATCGTTGTGTCATCCTTAGTGCGGGTATCAAAGGAGAACCACCTCTTCTATCTAGTTGTACGCTGACTGAACTACTAACTGGTATTCCCATCCAGTCAACTTTGCAAAAGTTAGAAGAAACATTACCCGAAATCATTGAGACATCTAGAAATAGAAAAAAGGCCAAGCAACAGGAAGTACAAAATATTTCAGAACGCATCCATACTCCACAATCATCACCAGAAAATCATTCAAACAAAAGCACTCAACTTACTCTATTTTAAAATATGCAGTACATCTTAAAACTAGAAGGCCAAGATATTCCTTTGACTCCCGAAGTCGCTGCTAGTGACCAAACAATTCGGGATGCGCTCGCTCCCTTTTTTCCCGACGCTACCACTGCCGAAATCAAGCGAGAAGAAGCGGATGGAATTACTGTCATTCGCTTAGTCAAGAAAGCAGGTACTAAAGGAAATGTAATGCAAAAGTTAGTAATTGCTGAACATCAACTTAATCCAGCGATCGCACTATCATGGCAACTAAAAATGGCTGAAATTAAAGGCAAATTAACTTTAGAAACTTTGTTAAAAATTCAGCCTCTGCTCCAAACAACTATTGAAGAGGGTGAACAATGGCAAACTGATATAAGACGAGCAATCTGTCAACTCAAAAATTGCCAATCTATACCCTCGATTAAATCCATTATTGGCATCTAAATGCTCGAACTCAGGAAATATCAAATTCCTATTTCTGGAGGAGACTGCTTTGAATACCTGCAATTCCTTCAGTTACAAGCAACCCTGCTCCAACTTTATCAAGAAATTTTTCCCACTCAATGGAGCAATTCTATCACTGAGTTGTTTCAACAATCTTGTGCTGTAGTCTACACAGACCGGGAACTTGAATTCTTGAAGCTGCTCAATTCATGGTTTCCCATTGAATATTATGATGACCTAGAGGCGATTGAAGAACGATACGAAGAAATTCCCATCTATCCCCAAAATCTTAGTTGGTGGAATGAAGACTTCGAGCAACTCAATCTGGTCGAACAATTCATCATCAGTTTACTAGGTTGGGGATATGACTTAGAAGAATGGGAATCTGTTTTTGGTTTTACTCCTACCCACATAACGCCACCAGAACAGATTGATTGGGAAAAATTAGAACAGCTATCTCTTGCCAATGAAGTACCTCTGCAATACTTCTACAATGTAGTTAGCATTATCGATCGCAGTACGGATTGTATTTGGATTGATATTACCGACGAATGCTGGGAATCTTTACCTTGGACGAAAGAGAATATTCTGTACTTGAAAAAACAGTGGGAAAGGGCTGTGGAATTAGCGCAGCAAATGGCAGCATTTTCTGAATGGTTGACTGCCAACATCGAACACAGGTATAAAGCTTTTAATCTATGGAACCAAGCTCAGAGAAGCAACTTGCATTGCCCCCATTAGACGTTGGAAGTATTGCCAAATCTATCATCCCAAAAACCGATTTAGGCCAAGTGCAAGCCCAGCTTTTATTCTTAGAAGGACAGTACGTTTTTATTTATCAAGAACAAGAAAAAACGCACTGTAAATTTCTCTCACCCACAGCTTTGGCACAAGCCTTTGCCCATACTGATATCGATTCGGGTTGGTTAGATTCTCATACCGTCCGCTGGGGTCATGGGTTATCTGGGAAATGGGTAGTCCAGTACTATCCACCCCAACAGTATCAAATTCAGATCCATAACAATCGGTGGCAAATTCCCTTACCAGCGTTCGTATTTGCAGGGTATCAAACTAGGTACTGGATTTGGGCATCAAAAACCAAACAATTTGACCCAGATGCCCCTTTGTACGCTGCACCTTTGCCTAATGTTTATGGCGATGGTGCAATTTGCTTTGGCGAACTGCATCCACCTAATTGTTGTGAAAGCCAAGTAAGAGTAGCCTGGGAATTATTTTGGCAGAGTAATTTCAGCGATCATCTAATTCAAGGAAAATCAAAACGCTATCCCCAAGACGTGCTTAAGCAACTAATGCAGGTGACAAATAAACGAAATTATCCCATCAAAGATTTAGTGCTTGTCAATAATTCTCTTGCTGAAGTTTTGGAAACAATTACAAGATGAATATGACTCAATTCGTAGAGTATAAAACTGCTCTACATTCAACTCTACCCCCGATGAGTGATAGCGCACTGGAATATTGGTTATCTAGAAATGGGATATTTGTTAGGGCGCAACG
Source organism: Leptolyngbyaceae cyanobacterium (assembly GCA_036703985.1). Classification (GTDB taxonomy): domain Bacteria; phylum Cyanobacteriota; class Cyanobacteriia; order Cyanobacteriales; family Aerosakkonemataceae; genus DATNQN01. The sequence continues at coordinate 3,564 of DATNQN010000005.1, read as the reverse complement.
ACAAGGAATTAAAGCTTGTTTTCCAATTGCCAATTGTCGAATTGCTGGATTGGCAGCAATAGAACCTTATTTTCAAATGGAATACCCTCGCGTACCGATGGAAATAACTAAATTGATGTTGTTACTTAGTGAAGACGCGGACGAAAATGAAATACTTTTTCACCTATCCTTTCAAACCGGACATTGGCATTTAGAAGTACCAGCCCAAATTGCCACGTCAACTAGCGTTACGCCGTTAATAAGCTCGCTCGATTCATCTTATGAAAGAGCTTTGATTGAAGTGCATTCTCATGCCAATATGAGTAGTGAATTTTCGGAAACAGACAATCGAGAAGAAACTGGATTTAGAATATTTGCAGTTTTAGGTAAGCTGAAAAGCCAGCCGGAAATTAATGCTCGAATTGGCATTTATTCCCACTTTTACTCGATTCCGGCGTCTTGGGTATTTGAACTACCACCGACGCTGGTTGAGAAAGCGTGAATTTAGGGCACTTGTTGCACCTATTTTCTGCGATAATGATTTTTCCTTACACACGAGAATCAGTATGGTTAACTAACATACTGATTCTTTTATTAACACTGTAAATAAGTTTTAAATAATTGAGTAAATTCAGCAATTTTTTCACTTACTAAATATATGCTAGACCTAAATTACAGCAAATCTGTACCAATTTTAACTCGAAACAGCCAACAAATCAACATCTGGGTTATTGGAACTGGGGGAACAGGAGGATGGCTTGTACCTAATATAGCTAGGCTGCTCAAAGTCTTAGAAACAAGTAGCAACAAAAAGGTTAGTTGCACCTTGGTAGATCCTGATATTGTTGAAGCTAAAAACATTGCCAGACAGAACTTTATTCAGAGCGAAATAGGCTGCAATAAAGCCCTAGTCCTAGCAACTAGATACAACCTGGCATTGGGATGCAATCTAACTGCGACCGCCAAACCTTTTCAGCGAGATTTATTAGATAATTATTGGAGAGGTTTAACTGTAATTATCGGCTGTGTGGACAATGCAGCAGCCCGTTACCAAATCAGCCAATGTTTAGATTTCAATCAAAATAAAGAACCGAATATTTTGTATTTGGATTGCGGTAATCACGCCCATTCAAATTCTGGACAAGTATTACTAGGTTCAACCAATCAATTTGAACTTAAAAACGCTTTCGACAACCCAGATAATCCTAGCTTTTGTATCAACCTGCCTTCACCTACTTTGCAGCATCCTGAATTGCTGGAACCTCAACCTGAAGAATTGAGCGATACTACACTTTCTTGTGCGGAAATCGCATTACGCAATCAACAAGGATTATTCGTTAATCAACAAGTAGCGGCAATTGCTACAGAGTATGTCAAAGCGCTGCTATTAACAGGAGGATTGAGACGATTTGCTACCTACTTTAATAGTGATATTGGGTCGATGCGATCGCACTACATTTGGACTAGCAATCTAACTCAATATAACTCAAAATGAGCCAACTTTTCAACCTCAACACGACCGACCAAAATCCAAACAGTTTGCTCGAACTGACTGACTCAAAAATCCAAAGCTTAGAAGTTGTAGACGTAGTAGCAGTTTTTGGAGCATCCCTTCCTCAACCAAAGTTAGCAGAATCGCACCTTTTTAATTTAGGCGATATCGTAACCCAAGGTCAGCATTATGGAGTAGTAACTTCATTAAATGAAACAGACCGACCTATAACGATTACCTGGGATGGAAATAATGATTCTGAAACCGATGTGTTTGCTTACACGCTCGACGAAATTCGATTTTTCCAAATTTCGATCATTTCACAATTTGTACCGCTCAAAACTCTTCTAGAGCTACCAGCGAACACGACGATGCAGTTTGGCGATGCTAAATTAGTGAAGTTGAATCAGACGAAGGTTTTCTTACTTGAAAAAGTTACTGAACATCATTTAATTATTTGCTCTCTTGATGAGCGATATCGCTTTCCTAAACAAGTGTTTCCCGGACGTTTATTTGCTTGTGCTGTAGACATTCCAATTTTATCTCAGCCCGAAACAGCTAGCCATTTGACTATTTTAGAACTAAAAACGAGATTAAGAGTACATCTAGCTTTGGCTATACCTGATAATTTGGAACTTATCACTCCTGCGAAAAAGCAGCAAATCTTTCAGGAATTGAGATGTCTACTAGCAGAAGAAAGATATGATGATTTAAAACTGGATGCTGTGAGGGAAGAAATTTGGCAGCAACAGCTAAAAAGTCTAGCTCAAGACCGAGGTTTTAACGGGATTTATCTTGGTGCGCGTATCCTGAGACATCGAAATGGAATAGAAATATTTGGAAGAGTTGTCGAGTTAAATATTGAGCTTTCGCGACCTTTTCAAATTCAATGGGATAGTGGAGAAGTTCAAACTTACAGCTTAACTGAATTAAGATGCTTAGGTATTACTCAAATCGAGCCAGTGGCTAAATTATCCTCAAATGTTGCTTACCAAGTCAGCGAAGATGGTTCGTATTTAAAAGCTTGGATTGGCTTTCGTACCAAAGCGCTAGCTAAAGCTTGGTGGCGTTTTATTAAAAAGCAAGTCGGCTACCTCAGCCACTTGCAAGACTGCTATACTCCAGAACTTCGCCATACTGATAAACGGTACGAATATGGAGTAGAGAAGTATCGGCAAAAAACTCTAGCTAAACGCATAGAGGCTCTCCAAAAAGTAGCAGAACTCAATTTAGAACAAATGCCTTAAAACTTTCATACCAGTTCACTTGGGTCGCTGTCACTTTTACTATTTGGGCAGGGATGCGGGGGAAAGATTAGTGACATTCTAGCAAATGAATCGGTATCAATAAGCTAACGCTTAGGTTGTCGATTGATGAAATTATCAATAGGGGTAAACAAATGATGCAAAGTTTACTAACACAGCCAGGACTAATCAATTCGTATCCGTTTAAGCTGAAGCCACAACAGCAACAAGCGCTTTCAAAACTAACAGCATTCTTGTCAAGCACAGAGTCCTTTTTTCTATTATGTGGCTATGCTGGTACGGGAAAATCGACAATCATCGTTCAGTTCATCAAAGAACTACTACAACAAGGCAAACGAATTGCACTAACTGCTCCCACCAATAAGGCTGTTAATATCCTCAAAAAAATGGCAGTCAAGCACAATCTTTTAGGAGTTGATTTTTTGACCATACACCAACTTTTAGGGTTAAGCATGGTCAGCAAAGAACAAGATAAAGTCTTAGAACAAACTACTTCTAGCAGTCTCCACTTGTATGACATCATCTTTCTTGATGAATGTTCGATGGTGGGAAAACAATTGTGGAATTGGATAGAACGCAGTTTTGAAAGGACATTGTTTAACCACCGCAAGTTAATTTTGATGGGAGATCCTGCTCAACTTAACCCTGTAGGAGAAAAGCGAAGCCCTAGCTTTAGCGTTACCGCTAGAACGCTTCTGACTGAAGTAGTCAGACAAGCTGGAGAAAGTCCAGTGCTTGATTTTATCACTGATTGCCGTCAAGCAGTTAAAAGTAAAAGTTCTAATTCGTTTTTTCTCCCCCATTCTCAATACAAAAAGGGGGATAAAT
>DATNQN010000004.1 GCA_036703985.1 Leptolyngbyaceae cyanobacterium | reverse complement strand
GGGAAAGAGGCAGGGGGCAGGGGGCAGGGGGCAGGGGGAAATGTTTTCGCTGCTGTGCTGTTCTTTTGTGGTGAAAGGATAAAGTGATTGAATTCGCTTAGTAATTAAACCAGCTACTTTTTCCATTAAAGCGGCGACAGGCATTCCGGCAGCAAAAATGCCTCCTTCAATGTCGCGCATTTGTTGGGCGGTGACGACGATTTGTTGAATTTTTTCGAGCCTGTTCATGAATTTTAGATTTTAGATTTCAGTTGCACCTCTATCTAAAATCTAAAATTTAAAATCTAAAATTACTAGTTCTCCGAGAAGACTTGGGCATTGATGATACCGAAATCTTGTAGATAGCGTTCCCATCGTTCTGCGGTTTTGCGATCGGTAAATGGCCCTACCATCACGAATGGTTCGCGATAATTATCAATTTGATAAACTCCTCTTTCGGTTCCCAAACGAGGAGCCAGCCGCCTGACTTGAGCTTCAATTAATGGTAATTCATTTTCAGTGCCAGCAATCATGATGCCAAAGTAATTATTTGGCAATGAATTAGCACGAGTTTCGTTATTATTGGCAACTAACTGCAAGGGATTTCGGGATTGGTAATCATCACCCAAGATTTCAATGGAAGAATCATCATTGGTAAACAAATCAGCATCCAACACGCTCACATCAGCAACCACTTCTGCCAAAACGCCTCGTTCTCGCAGTTCTTCCACCAAGGCTTGTGCGGTGCCAGCGTTGTTATATTGCCCTGCTAAAATAACGTTTTGAGAGATTCTTCTATCCCAAGCAAATGTTGCATCGGGAGTTTCCTTTCTGACGATTTCGAGTAAATCTGGATTAGAAACAATCACGGAAAACAGAGAGTTTCGTCTGGTACGAATCGTGCCTATTTCAGCTAGAAAACCTTCTTCTCGTAACCGGGCGCGGGTTCTTTCTGCCAACCAAAAATCTCTGTATGCACCAATTTGTACGACATCTCTCCTACCGTAGTGCATTTTCCTAGCTTGGGGTGCTCGATTCTGAACCTGTTCTAAAAGCTGGTTGCTGTATCTGGGAATATAAACTACGTAGCTTTGGTAACTGTCATAGTCGCATCGATAATCGCATTCAACTCTCCTGTGTCTGGTGGCGGGTTTTCTCCTGTTTCTTCTTTGGGCGAGTAATTCAGGGGAGTCAGCTTGCTGCAAGCTAGTTGGTGGTGGTGCTGGTGTTTGCAAAACTCCTTGTGCAACTAAAAAACGATCGGGAACCGTTTCTGCTTGGGCGATCGCTTGGGCGCTCAGTGCTAGTATACTTCCTACGAGCAATGGTGCTAGAGGTGTCACTGCTTTGAGATTGAATAGTCTCGCGCCATGCGATCGCAAAATTCGATCTTGTAGATTTAGCTTCATGCCAGTTTTTTATCCTCACTGTTATTTAAGCACCCTGACGGTAAACTTTATATCCTAATTTCGCCTAGAACGCTATTAGCTACTACTATTTCTTCGTCGTACCATCCCAATTTGTGGCACGAATGTTAACTTAGAAAAAGTATTACTTTGCATTTGGCAAAGTTTCGATCGTTTTTTATTTCCATGAACAGAGTAGTCGTTGGCCTTTCCGGTGGCGTTGATAGTTCCGTAGCAGCAGCGATCCTTCATCATCAAGGTTATGAAGTGGTCGGGTTGACCCTTTGGTTGATGAAAGGGAAGGGGCAATGTTGCTCGGAAGGGATGGTGGATGCCGCTAGAATTTGCGAACAACTAGGCATTCCCCATCACGTTGTCGATAGCCGCGATGTCTTCCAGGCCAATATTGTGGACTATCTGGTGGCAGGCTACAGCGACGGCATTACCCCCCTGCCCTGTTCCCAATGTAACAAAGCAGTTAAGTTTGGCCCGATGCTGAACTATGCCCGCGCACAATTGGGTATTGACAAAATTGCCACCGGGCATTACGCAAGGATTAGCTACGATGCCCAAGCCGATCGCTATCAATTGCGACGGGCAGTAGACCCAAATAAAGATCAGTCGTATTTTTTGTACGATTTGACACAAGATTTGTTGGCCGGAACCGTATTTCCTCTCGGTGAAACTCACAAAACCGAAACACGGCAAATTGCGGCAGAATTTGGCTTGAGTACTGCCGAAAAGCCAGAAAGTATGGATTTGTGCTTGGTAGAAAGCAATGGCTCTATGCGAGCATTTCTAGATAAGTACATCACCCCAACCAAAGGCGATATCGTTGACCAATCCGGCAAAGTTCTCGGACAGCATGATGGTATCCATCATTACACGATCGGACAACGGAAAGGCATCGGTATTGCAGCAGCCGAACCGTTGTATGTAATAGCACTTGATGCCGTGATGAATCGAGTAATTGTAGGAAATCGCGATTGTGTCACCCAGACAGAATGCACCGTACAGCGGGTTAACTGGGTGTCCATCACGGAACCAACATCACCGATTCGCGCCGAAGTGCAAATCCGTTACCGTACAAAACCCGCACCAGTAACGGTGATTCCTCTGGAAAATTCCCGCGTCAAGTTAGTGTTTGACGAACCGCAGTTTGGCATTACGCCGGGACAAGCAGCGGTTTGGTATGACGGGGATATCGTGTTAGGTGGTGGAATTATCGAACGGCAAAATTAAACAAACGCTGAACCTAATCCAAATTGGATTGGGTTCAGGGTTCTGTCGATCCCGATGACATCGTTATTGTAAAAGCGCTTTCAAAGGTTAAATTTTTACCGAGATACAGCGCTTTCCAAGTAAATGAGATACACATACCTGGTAACAGAAACCCGGTTTCTTGAAGAAACCGGGTTTCTATCCTGTACCTCACGTAACTCGAATCTGCTGTAAAAACAGACTAACGCAGATCAGAGCGCGATTTGTTTAGCCAAATGTTTTGTCAGATACCTAAATAATTGGCAGACTCTAAGTAATCATTGTGCATACTGCCATCTGGCATTTTTGCTCCTTTCAAATTTGCTCCGGTTAGATTAGCTCCTTTGAAAGTAGCCCAGTTTAAATTGGCATTTCTGAGGTCTGAATTACTCAAGTCTGAACCATCCAAATGTGCCCCAGTGAAATCAACTCCACTTAAATTGGCTTTAACAAAGTTCAGATTTTTTAGATCCTGTTCTCTAAAATTTCTTTCGCCGCCTGCATATTCTTGGAGAACTTCATTGGCATCCATATTGGTGCCTCGCAACGTGTAGCGTTATCGCTTTTTATATAATAATTATATCCCATTATTCCGGTTTTTACATCAAAAATTAAAATTTATAAAATAACAAAATAAATGACAATATATCCACCCAAGCTCGTGACAAATTATTGCTTATTTAGCAAGCAATTTAACTTACTTCAAAGATTTAAAAATAATAATACATCAATATTGATGATTAATTATTGATATTACACCGTTACAGATTGACGGGTAACTCAACGATAAAACAGGTTTGCTCACAGCCGCTTTTCACGAAAATAGAACCTCCTAAATACTCTGTTAGCTTTTTAACCAAAACTAACCCTAACCCCGTACCATCGTGCTTCCAACGATCGCGATCGGCAATCCGATAGAACCGCTCGAAAATTTGAGATAGTTCATCCGGGGGAATTTCCACTCTTGAATTCGCCACTTTCAACTCAATTTTTTTGGCAAAATCATTGCTCGATATTGAATCAACACAGCCAACAGCAACAGTAATTTCTCCTCCTGGGGGAGTGAACTTACATCCATTCGTCAATAGTTCGGTGATAATTCGCTCTAGGCTAGGTGAATCAATAGTGAGAATAGGCAAATCGCCAGCAATTTTTATATGCAGAATTTGTTGTTGATTCGCCATTTGGTTTAAAAATGGTTCTACTATTTGTGGTATCCAATCCTGTAGACGAATAACTGTCTGGTTTAATACGTAATTTCCGGCATCAAGTTGCTGTAAATCCAGTAAATTATTCAGTAGTTTAATTTCTCGATCGCACTCATTTTCGATAACTTCCAGATATTGAGATGCTCTTGTCCTAAAAACGGCTTGCTTCTGAATAGTATTTATGTATTGAATATCACAGACTTGTTGGATGGTATGATCATCGGACTGTTCGATGGGCTGAAATAAGCTGGATGATACTGAATCCACGATCGCTCTATTTTCTTCTTGTTGCAGCAGGAGTTTCAGCATTTGAATACCAACTTTGATATTGGTAACTGGCGATCTCAATTCATGAGAAATCGTACTCAAAAAATCATCCTTTAATTGATTGAACCGTTCCATCTCTATTCTTTGGCGCTTGGAGATTTTATCCATATTACTTTGGGCTTTAAATTGTCAGTATTTCGGCGTTTCACCCCGCTCCTTATATGGTTTATTTTTATTCTATTAATTCCTCATAATTTTTTCCGATTATCTTTGGTGTATCCCGCCATTCTTGAATACTATATGGATGGGAAATTTTCTTCAATAGTACTAGGTTCCAGATATTAAAAACGAAATCATCAATATCAATTGGTTTTATTAAATACGCTTCAATTCCCACCTTTAAATATTGGTCAAGGCTGTTTTTGGAACAGGTGGAAGTAACCATGATTGGAATAGTGCTACTATTGGCTATTGCCAAATCCTTCAATCGTTGCATCAACGGAGCGACACTTTCACCCCGGAATTTGATTTCAGAGATCAAAATATCGGGCACAAACCGATCTAGAAATCTTAATGCTTGTCCGACCGAGCCAGTTGCTTTCACATTTGCGCCCAAATCTTCCAGTAAAAGAGTATACAAATATCGACTATCGCTATCGTTATCTACAATCAGAATTTGAACATCTTTGAGTATCCGGATAGGGGCAGAATAAATTTTAGCTATACCCATATTAATCACCTCAACTATAACTTTAATTGAACGGAGAGAATTAGCAAAATTTTAATTTTTAATTTATAAATAATCAGAGATTTGCTAATTCTCTTTAAGTAGTAGGTATAGAGCCAATATCTTCAACCATAGGGGTTTCTGATGGCTTGTTAGATAGGCATTTCTTGATAACAGTAACTACAACGCCAGTAAACTCCTTCCCAACGGATGTGACGAAGTAAAATTGTTGCACAACAAGGACAAAGATGTCGTTCTCGACTGGAACCGATTGTTGTGGATATAAATCGTCGGCTAGGTTCATAAACTATATGTTTTGTTAGTAACATGGCATTAAAAGGTAAAAGGTTGATTGTAAAATTGGATTGATTTAATGGCGACCAATCCAAGCCGGACAAAGCAAAAGAAAGATTTTTTTCTGTTTCCTTTCCTCATCTAAATGTCTCGCTTTAGACTGGAAGCCGATGCGATCGAATAAAAAACGCGATCGATCTACTGAAGACCACCGATCAGGTAGTCAAAATAAACACTAACTTCGTTAGCATCTTCTCCAGACAGCATGGAAGTAGTGACATTTTTCATCGCACGGACGCTTTCGGCAACAGCATCAGTCGGTGTACCGAGAGAGTTATACATTTGGCGCACCCCAATCAGTCCAATTTCTTGCAAAGGGGTTGTTTCTCCAGCCACTAGGCTGTACAGGACTAAGCGCAGGTAGTAATCCATATCCCGTAGGCAAGTCGCTGTCATCGCCTCACCGTAAGCGTTCCCACCAGGAGAAACAAGGCTAGGACGTAGTTGGAACAACTGCTTTGCAGCTAGCTGAACAATGCGTTCCCGGCTTGCTGTTAACCCTTGGACAAGGCGCAGACGACGCTCACCGCCTTTGAGGAAGTTCTCAATTTGTCTCATCTCTCCAGGGGTGAGATAGCGACACTCCTCATCTGCATTTTCGATTATTTTTTTGATAATACTCATCAGCAAAATTCTCCCTAAAAATCTAAATCAATGTTTTTTTGAAACAAGTCATTTGAAGTTTAGCCGTCAAGGATTTATTCAAATGAAACTCTTGGTTACTTTTTAACTGTGACAGGTCAGTGTTTGATTTCTTGTATGATTTGATTAACTACAAGATTATCTGCAAAAATATTTTTTTACTTCCTGAGCAAAATAAATACTACAAAAAAATCCAAGCTGTAATGAACGGTTGTAATTGCTGAAACCGTTGCTTTGCTTACCTTTCATATTCTGTCTTCTGTTATACAGATTTTTTTGATTGCATGAGATATACCAGAAACCGGGATTTTTTAATAAACCTAGTTCCTGGAGTTTATTTCCAGCAAATTTAATTTATATTCAATCCTGAATTTTGTTAGCTTTAATACTTATTTGGCTAGTACTTACGTATTGGCAATTTAGCCCTAAAACGCGGATACGTAAGTATTTTGCTGGAATGGCAAGAGTTTTCAGGTCAGTGTGGGTAGTTTACTGCCATTCTCTATCTTCAAGCTCGTTCTGAGGTAGCAATAAGGTGGCTTCAATTTCCTGCCGAGTAGCCGCCGTCACTTCGCAATTGCTATGCAGGCAATCGAGAAGTAGCTGATTGGCATCGTAGTAGCGTTGTAGCACTTGTTTTTGTTCGGCGCTAAACTGCCAGGTGCGGCTAGTGTTTCGATAGTTAACGATCGTTGTCCTTAACTGTTCCACCCAGCCGGAATAGTGTTCTTGCCACCAGTCTTGAAACTGTTCTCGGCTTTGAGAAGCAGGTGGGAGCAGATCTTTGAGTTGTTGCAAAGACTTATAAAATCCAGCATCGAGAACCATCACCAAAATATTGTTAATTGCGTCGTTACAAGCATTGATATAAGCAAATTCTTGGGAGTTATCCATCGCCAACTCGCGCAGCAAGTTATCCAACGCCGCATCTAAAAACATACCCTGGTCGAGAGTGCTGGCTAATGTAAACTGAGCAGCTGTACGAGGTGACTGGGCAAGGGCAAGGTAAAAAGCTCGTGTGGTGGCAACTTTGGGTTGGGTTGGGATCGTCTGAGATTTTTGGCTAGCCCAGAGCAAAAATTCTTGTAAATAAGGGTCTTGAGCGACTAAACCATCAATTTGTTGCTTCATCAACTGTACTAGAGAGTCTGCACTTCGCAGCATGGCAACTGTCAAGAGGAAAATTTCGCGCCAGTGAGGGTCTGTAATGTGGCTGACAAGTCCTCCCAAAGCTTGCTCTAATCCTTGCAGGTTATGACTGGCAACAATTTGGCGGGCGGTGAAGTATTCGTGAAACACCAGATAGGAGAAAGAAAAGATTCCTCTCGCCCGTTCGGTGAGTAGCCCGTGTTGAGTTTCGATCGCTTTTAGTACCGCTTCACTTTCGAGTTGCAGTTCCTCTGGTTCCAGGTTTATATCGGGCAAATTCCGCAGATAGTCCTCAATATACTGCTCTATAATGCGTTGCTCGAAGAAATATTCACCCTTTTCAAAGGTAACTGCGGCCAGCTGACTCAACAACCTGAGTTTTTGAGGTAATAAAAACCCTTGGTAAACCTTATCTCGTTCCACCCCTTTGGCTTCGTCCCATTTACCTAGAAGTAAATCCAGTCCTTGCTTATAAAACTCAGACCGCTTGGTGGGAAATTGTGCTTGTCCGTGAAACACCCAACAAGCTAGATGTAGAAACAAAGGCGTGACAATCAGCTGGCGAAATTGCCAATTTTCCGGTAATTCTAACTTTTCGATAAACTGAACCGATTGTGCTTGCCCAGATTGACGGTTGGTTTTAGTGAACGTCACAAACCATTTTTGGGCGAAGGTAACGATTTGATCTTGGGTAAAGGGGGCAATTTCCACATCGGTAAAGCCTCGCAACAGGAGCTTTTTGGCGGCGGTGCGACAGGATATCAAAAACTGATTTTTGTGATATTTGTCTGAAAACTTGCGAATTTCTCGTTGAACGGCGGTGCTGTCTTCGCTGAGAACTTCATCCATTCCATCCAGCAATAATAGGACTCTACCAGCTTGCAGCAAGGTTTCGATCGCAGATGGGTTGTAAATACCAGAGTTGATAAACGCCTGATGGAGGTAATTTAAGAGACTAAAGTTGCCATTATCCTTGGATTCTTCTGCAAAATCTCTCAAAGTGATGAAAATCGGCACTTGATGGGCGGCAAACTCGCCCCGGTTACACTGAATGGCGAGATGTTTCAAAAATGTGGTTTTGCCAACACCAGGTTTACCCAGTACTCGAAGTTTGGAGTATGTTTCAACTGCCTGCATCCCTGGTATTTGTTTTTGGTTGATTTCTCCCAAACCAACGCGATCGAATTCGGCTGGCCCTAAGTTGGGCAAATTACTGATATCAAACCACTGTTGGCTGGCAATTTCTTCCAAAATATTGACATCAACATAGATATCATCAATTTTGACCGGACGATTTATGTCTAATAGCTGCAAGATACCGCACTGGTATTGAATTTTATCCTGGCGTTGTTGGCGTACTTGCTGCACCAGGGTATCAATGTTTGGGGCGGAAGTTGGAGTTAACTCTCCCGGTTCGGAAAATTCTGCTGGCGGATCGATCGCAATCTCTCGCCAATCTAAATCTAATATGGCGCAAATTTCTAAAAAAACTTGGCGATCGACGGGTTTCCCCGTGAAAAACCGCCAAATAGGTTGTCTGGTCTTTAAATTTACTTCCCCTGCTAAGTTTTCCTGCGTCCACCCTTTGAGGGCAAACGCTCGCTTAGCCTGTTGAATTCCCAGGGGTGAGGCTTTGAGCGATCTCTTGACCATGAGACAATACTCCTGGTCTTGTATTGCAAAGTTTGACTGACTTTATAGGAAAATTATACACATTTATAGATCAATTTACTATCACAATCTCCTTGGAAATTAATCCAGTTGAGTTTTCATACCAACTTAATATTCGGGAAACTTTTTTACTATTCCATAATTGTTCAAACAGCTTGCCAAGGTTATCTAAGACATCTCTTTCGGATGATGGACAAAAAATAATCAATTTTAAAAATATATGTCACAGCCGAAAATTAATTCATTAACTCCAGAACAAGAAGCGCTGATTCCTGTTTATCGGAAAAAGTGGAAGCGAATTGCATTTTCAACCGAGCCAATTGATAAAGAAAAGGCTGCTCGCACTGTAACCGAAGCTTATAGTTTAATTGGTAAAAAGAAGCTAAATATCATTTTTGTCGATAGCCCTTATGCAGTATATAAAAAATATGAAGAATTGACAAAACCATGTTCGTTGGATCGATTATTTAATTTAGCTTCCCTATTACAATCAGAAATATGGAATAAGTTAGTGCCGCAATTATGCGAGGAACTAACAAGTAAGATTACAAAAGAAGTAAAATCGCGATTAGAAGAGGAGCTAAAATATCCGATAGGTACGCAAGAATTCCTAGAAAATGTTGGCTTGTGTATTTACTATATTACTCCAAAAGAATTTGTTGATTGTTGCAATTTGATTGATTTTTGTATTGATGTTTTAAATTTAAGTTATTCTTCTGAAACAGAATGGGTATTATTGCAGAGCATAGTTAAAAGCTGTGGCATAATTTGTGCTTATGAAGAAGTAGCAATAATTTGCGATCGCCCTCGCATTCTCTGCTTCGATAACCAAAATCGCCTCCACGCTGAAGGTTCTCCAGCCATTCAATATGCTGACGGTTTTAGCATTTACGCTTATCATGGTGTAACCTTACCAGAAAAATACGGAAAATTAGCTCCAAATCAGTGGCAAGCAGAATGGCTTTTAGAAGAAAAAAATGCGGAATTGCGACGAGTGTTAATGCAAGGAATTGGTTACAGTCGTATTTGTCAAGAACTACACGCTTTAGAACTAGATACTTGGCAAGAATACAGCTTACTAAAAATCAATAACGATGTCGATATCGAACCGATTTACTTACTAAAAATGACTTGTCCCAGTACGGGGTTTATCCACGCCTTGCGAGTACCGCCAAATGTTGAATCAGCACGAGATGCGATCGCATGGGTAAATTGGGGAATCGATCCAGAAGAATTTTCCGTACAAACTTAACTTAGAGAAGCTTTTTCCCCATTTTGGAACTTTTCAAATAACTCGAAGAATTTATCTAAAGCATCTCTTTCATCGGCTGAATAGAACAGAATAATGCTATCCCACCCGTGAGATGAAGTAATATTAAATCTTTCCTGTATCCAATCTTGAAAACCGTTAAATTCTCGTTCTTGACTTGTTTGAGGTAAGCCAAGATCTTCTCTTGCGCCCATGTATCCGTCTAAAAACGATCGCAGACGAGTAATAGAACTTCTACCTAAGAAAATACCAGGACGCTTTTTAATTTCTTGTAACATCTCATAGAGATATTCGGATTTAACTTCTGCTATTTTCTGAAGAACTTCTGTCATAGAATTTTCCTTTAAAATTGTTCTTCTGTTACTTGAAATTGTTGCCTATTATGTAGTTTACCATAGAATAACAGATTGTTCATCCATTCATCTCTAGGCACTCCATCAGGGTGATGATTATCAAAAACTATTTCGACTGCGTTAATAATAATTGCAACTCCTTCATGGCGACCATTTAAGGAAATGGGATTTTATTGGGCGCTATCATCATAAATGTAGCTACTTCGACCCATTGTTGTTCCCGTGTAAAGTTTAATATGTTTACCGTGAATGCCCTGAGATATCAAGTAATTTTTGAGTGCTAGAGCGCATTCAACGCACTTCAGATTTTCGTAAGTGCTTGCGATCGCCCTCGCATTCTCTCCTTCGATAATCAAAATCGCCTCCACGCTGAAGGTTCACCTGCGATTCAATATGCTGATGGTTTTAGCGTTTACGCTTATCATGGTGTAAGCTTACCAGAAAAATACGGAAAATTAGCTCCAAATCAGTGGCAAGCCGAATGGCTTTTAGAAGAAAAAAATGCTGAATTGCGACGAGTGTTAATGCAAGGAATTGGTTACAGTCGCATTTGCCAAGAACTACAAGCTTTAGAACTAGATAACTGGCAAGAATACAGCTTACTACAAATCAATAACGATGTCGATATCGAACCGATTTACTTATTAAAAATGACTTGTCCGAGTACGGGGTTTATCCACGCTTTGCGAGTACCGCCAAATGTTGAATCTGCACGAGATGCGATCGCATGGATGAATTGGGGAATCGATCCAGAAGAATTTTCCGTGCAAACTTAACTTAGGGAAGCTTTTTCCACATCAAGTAAATCCTTAATATTTCCTCTTCAATGAAATTAGCGATCGCCAATATAAAATCAACTAGCCAAACCCAACTAATACTATGAAAATATCTCAGAATAGAGATAGCTTAGGTAAATTTACGAACACCACCAAAGCAACATTCAGTAGCAACTAAAAATTTTCTATTTGCTAAAATCGCCCCCAGAACTTGCTAATATTAATCGTTGCAGCCAAAATCGAAAATCCAAAATCCAAAATCGAAAATTGATATGAGTCATCGCCAAAATGGGATTGCGCCTCACGGAGGACAACTGATAAACCGGATTGCTTCTCCCGAAAAAAGGGAAGAACTTCTTTCCAAAGCTGATTTTCTGCCAAAAGTGCAACTAGATGAGCGGGCTGTTTCCGATTTGGAAATGATCGCGATCGGTGCATTTAGTCCCATCACTGGGTTTATGGAACAGGCAGATTACCAATCAGTCGTTGACAATATGCGACTGGCTAACAGTGTAGTTTGGTCAGTTCCCGTTACCCTATCAGTGACCGAGGAAGTTGCTTCCTCCCTTAAAGAAGGGGATTTGGTACGCCTGGATAACCCAGCGGGTAAATTTATCGGCGTTTTAGAACTCACCCAGAAATATCCCTACGATAAAAAACGGGAAGCTGTAAACGTTTACCGCACCGACGACGAAAAACACCCAGGGGTGCGAGTAGTTTACAACCAAGGGCCAATCAACCTCGCCGGGCCAGTTTGGTTGCTGGAACGCGACCCCCATCCCCACTTTCCCAAATACCAAATCGACCCAGCCGAATCGCGCAAATTATTCCAAGAAAAAGGCTGGAGAACGATTGTTGGCTTCCAAACTCGCAATCCCATCCATAGAGCGCACGAATACATCCAAAAATGCGCTCTAGAAACGGTAGATGCTTTATTTTTACATCCATTAGTCGGCGCAACCAAAGATGATGACATTCCCGCAGACGTGCGGATGCGCTGCTACGAAATTCTCCTAGAACGCTATTTCCCGAAAGACCGAGTAGTTCTGGCGATCAATCCGGCAGCAATGCGTTACGCTGGGCCAAGAGAAGCGATTTTCCACGCGATGATTCGCAAAAACTACGGCTGCACTCACTTCATCGTCGGACGAGATCATGCTGGCGTGGGTGATTATTACGGTACTTACGATGCTCAATATATTTTCGATGAATTTGAGCCAGAAGAATTGGGCATCGTACCGATGAAGTTTGAACACGCTTTCTACTGCACGGTAACTCAGGGAATGGCAACGACGAAGACTAGCCCCAGCACTCCCGAACAACGGATACACTTGTCGGGTACGAAGGTGCGGGAAATGTTGCGTCGCGGTGAATTACCGCCGCCAGAGTTTTCTAGACCGGAAGTTGCGGCGGAATTAGCACGGGCGATGAAGATTCCGGTGTAGGTTTTGGCGAGAGGGAAATGGGGAGCAGGGGAGATGGGGTGAATGATTTAATTTTTATCCTTCATCCTTTAGACTTCATCCTTCAGACTTCATCCTTTCCCCCTGCCCCCCTGCCTCTTCCGATCGCCCGCTCACCTGACAATTAATTGCCGAGTCCTGATAGGCTGATAGCTAGACCCTAGTTGCTAGTAAGCTAATATTTGACATCCTCACCGCCCTAAAAGTGCGGTGATTCCTAAACCTCACGATTTAGGTTTCTGTTTCTTTCCATTACTGGTTTTTCGCAACAGCCCTTTAGACGTATGCCTATCAGGTCTTATGTTCGCTCCACAGACATCAACCGTGTGTCCCACGGCAAGAACATTCTTAGCTGCGTTAATATCCCTGTCGTGATGGGTGTTGCAACTAGGGCAATCCCATTCACGGATGCTCAACGGCAGCTTTTCAACAATTTGACCGCAACTCCCACATCTTTTAGAACTGGGAAACCATCGGTCAATCTTAACCAGGTTCCGACAATACCATCTGGCTTTGTATTCCAGTTGCCTCACAAGTTCAGCCCAACTAGCATCACTAATCGCTCTTGCCAACTTGGAGTTCTTGACCATGTTCTTGACTGCCAAATCCTCAACTGCGATCGTTTGGTTTTCGCGGATCAGTCGGGTGGTCAGTTTATGCAAATGGTCAAGCCTGGAATCAGAAATCTTAGCTTGAATTCTAGCTACTTTAAGACGGGCTTTTTCCCTATTTTTAGAATCCTTCTTCTTACGAGAGAGAAACTTCTGAGCCTTTTTAAGCTTCTGATAATGCCTATCAAAAGCTTTGGGGTTAGTGATTTTTTCTCCGTCGCTTGTCGCAATCAGGCTAGTTACACCCAGATCGATCCCTACTGCTTTATCAATAATAGGCAATGCCTTGATGGTCGCGTCGTCAAATCTAATTGCAATGTGCCAGCGACCAGAAGGAGAAAGCTTAATTGTGATGGTACTAGGTTGACACTCTTCGGGGAGTTGCCTAGACCATCTGATCGGCAATGGTTCAAAGCATTTCGCCAAATAAACCTGTCCGTCTTTCCATCGGAAAGCGGACTTGGTAAATTCTGCGCTGCCGCCGCTACGTTTCTTTTTGAAATTGGGATATTTTGCCCGACCTGCAAAGAAATTAGTAAAAGCCGTTTGCAGATGTCTCAATCCTTGCTGCAAGGGTACGCAACTAACCTCATTCAAAAATTGGAGGTCAACTTGCTTTTTCCATACCGTCAACATGGCAGAAGTTTGAACGTAATCAACTCGTTCGGAGCGTTCGTACCATGCCTCGGTTCTCGCTGCCAATGCTCGGTTGTAAACCAACCGGACACACCCCATTGTCCGTCGCAAGATACTTTCCTGCTCGGTTGTGGGATAGAAACGGTAGCGAAAGGTTTTTTCCATGCTTCACATTATATTATTGATTCTGTGAAGCATACATTTATTGGCGATTTCGGGGATATCGTTGGCGAAGCCTGCGCGGAGCGCATACCCCACTCAATCGCCACTCCTATCCCTCCGTGCCCTAAAACGGCAGGGTTTCTCGGAGGTTTCCGATGAAGCGACGGAGTTTTTTACAGCGGGCTGGTTGGGTATTGGCAGCCTTGGGAGTAGGAGAAGCTGGGCTGATGGCGATCGCAAATCGCTACTACCAGGCTTTAGCACAACCGACGCCTCGCAAGTTAGCAATACTGGTGGGGATTAACCAATATGCTGGATCTTCTCTTGCAGGTTGCGTGACCGATGTGGAACTGCAACAGGAACTTTTGATCCATCGGTTCGGTTTTTTACCTAGCGACATTTTGGCGATCTCAGATCGAGAAGCTACCCGTCAGAACATTGAAACGGCTTTGATCGAACATCTCGCCAAGCAAGCAAAACCAGGCGATGTGGTAGTTTTTCACTTCAGTGGTTATGGTAGCTGTTTGAAACAATTGAGTAATGGAGATGGCGAATTAGTAACTGGCGAACAGGGAAAAGCGATCGAAAATGTCGAATCGCCAATTGCTAATACCCCATCACCGATCGTGCAAAATATTTTGTTACCAGTGGATGCGCTGCTGGCAACCAAAAGCATATCCGCAGAGAATGCGGTGCTGGAAGAAACTTTGTACTTGTTGTTGCGATCGCTCTCCACGGACAAAGTTACCGCCATTTTAGATACTAGCTACACCGATCCCGGCGCTTTGTTGTGGGGAAGTCTGCGAGTGCGATCGCAATCTGCACCAGCAGACGCACAACCAATTTCACCAGAACTGGACTTCCAAAAACAACTCCGGGAAAACTCTCCTAATAGTGGCTTATTTTCCGCCAAAAATACCAACTCAGGCGTAATTTTGACCGCCGCAGGGCCAGATCGATCGGCAATGGAAGGTCAGCTAGATGGTTTTACAGCAGGGCTTTTCACTTATGCCCTTACCCAATATCTCTGGCAAAGTACCCCACCTACAACCATTCAAATCAGTTTGAGTCAAGCAGCATCTACCGTGGTGCAACTAGTAGGAAAAAACCAACAGCCCAGATTACTAACAGCTAACGATTCTAACCTCGAAAACCCCGTCCGGCAGACATGGCTAACCGATCTTGACACGCCACCTTCTCACACCGGATTTGATGGAGTAGTCATCGGAGTAGAAGATAATGGCAAAACCGGATTATTGTGGTTGGGAGGCATCACCCCATCAGTTTTGCCCCTCTACGGCGCGAACTCCATACTCACCGTACTACCAGCCGGAACTTATCAAACAACAATAGATATAGATAAGGATAAAGAAACTACTTCCACAAAACCATTGCAATTGATCGTTCGTTCCCGCGATGGTTTAAAATCAAAAGCACAAATTTTTCCTCAACCTAATGAAATAGATTTATTGCAACCCGGTCAACTAGTGCAAGAAGCCGTGCGAGTGATTCCCCGCAATGTCAACTTGCGCGTCGCTATTGGCAGTAGTTTAGAAAGAATTGAGCGAGTTGATGCCACCAGCGCTTTTTCTGGAGTTCGCAACGTATCGTTAGTGACAGCAAACGAACAGCCTGCTGATTGCGTTTTGGGTCGAGTGCAAAAGCCAGCATTAAATACTGGGTTAGAATCTTCGCAAGTTTCTAGTCCCAGTCCTCAATACGGTTTATTTTCCCCTGCTTTGAATCCGATTCCCAACACGCTGGGAGAAGCGGGAGAAGCAGTAAAAACCGCAGTGCAAAGGCTTTATCCCAAATATCGAACTTTGTTAGCTGCCAAGTTGTTGCGATCGATCGGTAATGAAGGTTCTTCTCGTTTGGGAGTACGAGCAACTTTTGAAATGGTAGCGCCGATCGAACAAGTATTGATGCAGCGCACTACCAGTCGCGCACCTTGGACAGCCCCAATTGATAAGGCTGGAACGACTATAATCAATAATTCCGGGATTCTGAACTTGCCGATGGGCAGTCGCATTCACTACCGAATTCATAATTACAGCGATGCGCCCGTTTACTTTATATTGTTGGGTATCGATACTAACGGTAATGCGATCGCTTTATTGCCTTCTCACATTGATGAAGTAGAAACCAACTTGGCAGAAAAGCAAATAATTTACCCAGGTGAAGAGATTATCGTACCACAACTGACCAGCCCCTTTAAATGGCTCGTGCAAGGCCCAACAGGTAGAAATGAAATGCAACTGATCTTATGCCGAAAACCTCTTACGCAAACTTTTGCTGTTTTGGAAAGTACCCAACATCCTAGAGGAGACGTGCAGCGCTTCGGAGCCCTACTCGGTTCTTTAGAAGTTGCAAAGGCAGTTTTGGAAGATTTGCACCAAGCTAGTCTTCCCGCAACCGAAAGTATCGGTGCATCCTCCGATACCTTTGCACTTGATATGAATGCTTGGGCAAGTTTCACTTTTATTTATCAGGTGTTTTGAGGTGGGAAGAATTCAGGAGTCAGAATTCAGGATTCAAAATTCAGAATTCAGAATTCGGGAGTTAGAATTCAGTATTCAGTGAGCAAAGCAGTATGACATTTAGCAGCATTATTGCATTATTCACTGCGATGGTTGTCCTGGCTTCTCTTCCCAGCGTCAGCGTATTGGCTGTTTCCGCAAGGGCAGCTACATCTGGATTTATTCACGGTGTTTTCACAACCATAGGAATAGTACTTGGTGACATCATTTTCATCATAATAGCGATTTGGGGTTTGGCATTTCTTGCTGAAACGATGGGTAGCCTATTTATCCTGGTAAAATACCTTGGTGCCGCTTATCTTATACTGCTGGGAATAAGCTTAATTAGATCGAAATCAAATGATTTGCAGGCACAAGAGGTGGCTAATTCATCTTTAATATCTAGTTTTATGACTGGATTGTTGATTACATTAGGCGATCAAAAAGCCACCTTATTTTATCTTGGGTTTTTTCCAGCTTTTCTTGATATATCTCAAATATCTTATGGGGATACCATCATCATTATTGCAATTACTATAGTAGCCGTAGGTGGAGTAAAGCTTGTTTATGCTTTCATGGCAGACAAAGCTAGATTGCTGATTACTTCTAAAATAAGAAAAGGAATGAACATTGCCGCTGGCTGTATAATGATTGCCGTAGGAATCTTTTTGGTAGTAAAGCCTTAAGCATCTGATGTGAATTAAGGATTTCTAAAATATTACACTTTCTTTACTTAAATTTATGAAGTTTAACTATTGGCTCGCTAAAATAATTTTATCGTTAGGTTTGTTGGCATATCCTGTTAATGCCCAAACACCAAACTTGTCGGTGCAGCTTCAACCTAACCTGACCCTTTCTAATCAAGAAAGACAAGAATTATTAAGGTTGCGACAAGAGAAAGAACTTCGCGATCGCGTTCAGGCAGAAGTCGATCGAGCCTTTAGCCGCCATAATAATTATCTCAATATATTACTATTGCTCATTTTTCTCCTTCCCGTACTAACTGGTTTAGGATTTTGGTTATTTTATCGTCAGTTAATTAGCCGAATAACATCGGAAAATAAACAACTATTAACGCCCGAATTTAATCATGAATTTTTCAAAATAACCGTCGTTTTCAAGCAAGAAATAGAAAATCTAAAATTTGAACTTGGCGAACAATTAAACCAAATTATTCAGCAAGTCAATTATGACCTAACTTACCAGCATTATCAAAATAATTTGAGCGTTCCCACAGAAGAAGCAAATTGGGCGGGAAATCCTGTCGAAAATCAACCATTAGTAACGGCATCCCCAACATCTGGCATGAGTGATTCCGAAGTGGAAACAACAGAGCGGATAATCCCTGTAACGCCGGAAGAAGAAGCTCAGCTTCAAACAGAAAATGAAGAATCGAATACTCAACCTTTGACGGCTGAGGAATATTTTAACTTAGGCAATAATCACTTAGTTGAAGGGCGCTATGCAGAAGCAAATCAATGTTATAACGATGCTGTCAAAATCGATCGGAATTTTCCAGAAGCTAGATATCAAAATGCCAGAGCTTATGCTTTGCGAGGTAATATAAATCCTGCGATTGGTAACTTGCAATGGGCTATTGACCTCGATCCTAAATATAAGGAAACCGCCAAAGCCGATTCTGCTTTTGTTTATATTCGTACTGACGAACAATTTAGACAAGTAATTGAATAGTAGCTAAGTTTACCTGTTGGGAGGATGGCAACCGATCGGGCTTACATTATACTAAGAAATGGTAGACTTAGGGCAAACCTATGTACTCGAAATTAATTGCGATCGCCACCAGCAGCACCCTTTCACTCATTGCTGCTGCTGCCATTGCCTCAGACACCAATCCTTACCGAACAGGCACTAATGAATTAGTAGTACCGGGACTGCAACCTCGACAAACTTATTTAATTCAAGGAACGGATAAAGACGGTAAGGAGAGTAGTGTATATGTAAGAACCAATGAGTGCGGCTATGCTCTAATTAATAACATCCAAAATTACGATCGACTTACTATTAATAGTCGAACTATTCGACCAGTAGCTTTGTCAACTCAGAGTTTCCCCAGTTGTAATCCTCAATGGAATCCTAACCAAAATCAAAATAACAGACAAAATTAGTCATTAGTCATTGGTCATTAGTCATTAGTCATTGGTCATTTGTCATTGGTCATTTGTCATTTGTCATTTATAAATATTCTGTAGGGGCAATTCCAATGTGGTTGCCCCGTAATAATTCTGAATTCTGAATTCTGACTCCTGACTCCTGACTCCTGACTTCTCTTACAAATATTTTTTCAACAACAAAGCCATCTTTTCTTTAGTAGCTGCTGGCACTTTATCCAATGGAGTAAGAATCGCATATTTTAACGCCGAGTGAGCATCAGAAGCAGGGGGATTTTCAGTCAAACGTCTGACGGTTTCTTGAATTACTTTTTGTGCATTTACTGCATTACTTTGCAAGTTAGCGATTACCATTTCTACAGTTACGCTATCGTGGTCTGGATGCCAACAATCGTAATCGGTAGCTAAAGCTAACGTTGCATAGGCAATTTCTGCTTCTCTAGCTAATTTCGCTTCTGGTAAATTGGTCATACCAACGATCGTTGCGCCCCAACTGCGGTAAAGATGGGATTCCGCTTTGGTGGAAAATGCTGGCCCTTCCATACAAACGTAAGTACCGCCACGATGCAAAGTCACATCTGGTAAGTTCAAACTAGCGACTGCATCGGCTAACACTTTTGCCAAATTGTGACAAATCGGATCGCCAAAAGCAATGTGCGCTACAATTCCCTCGCCAAAAAAGGTAGATACTCTATTTTTAGTGCGATCGATAAATTGATCTGGCACTACCATATCGAGAGGTTTAACTTCCTCCTTGAGAGAGCCAACAGCTGAGGCAGAGATCAAATACTCCACGCCCAGCTGCTTCATAGCGTAAATATTGGCGCGAAAAGGGAGTTCAGAAGGTGAAAATGTATGATTCCGACCGTGACGAGCTAAAAATGCAACCTTCGTATTTTCCAAAGTTCCCAAAATTACAGCATCGGAAGGCAAACCAAACGGTGTATCGATTTGTACTTCTTCTACATCTTTGAGAGCGTCCATTTTGTAAAGACCGCTACCGCCAATAATCCCTATTTTTGCTTGAGCCATGTTATAACCGTCTTAGTGTGATCTGCGATCGAAATGCCAAGTTATTTTACCCAGAAATGCGATATTTACATCAAATTCATTAAACCTTGTCAAGGATCTAGATCACTGACTCTTTCCTAAATCATCACAATAATATAAGCTTTTAATCACGGCGTAGTGTTAATCTCCCTCTCATAATGGGAATACTGAGGTTAGATGAGTAACTTAAATATCTTAGGTATCAGTACGATGATGTCAGCGCAAACCAGTAAACCTAAGTCTTTAGTAGAACAAGTTATCGAACGAATATTTGCCGATCGCCAAATTACCAAGGCTGACCAAAATCTTTTGATGTCTTCTTTGTTGTCAAAAAAGTCTCTTAACGAAAATGACGAAGAGCAAATAAATCGAGTATTTGATGCTTTACAACGAGGAATGCTCAGAGTAGTTGATTGAAACAAACTATTTTTTCTCTAACCACGGTAAGAAGCCAATGCAATCATTGGCTTTTATATTTGTTAGTTAATAAAAACTTAGCATAAGTTAAGCAATTCTTAGTTCGTATCAAGTAGGTTGGGTTTTGGTGACTCAACCTACTTTTTTTAATTGGTAATAGCGGATTTTGTAAAAAGATTTTCTGCTAAAACCACCCTTATCAGATGTGTTAAATTTGATAAAAGAAAGATTATTTCATCCAAACAAAATCGTCAATAATCTTTATCACTTATCCTCTGCCAATTTTTCACGGTTTTTAGCAGATTCCAGTCACCCTAAGCCAACCTCAGCAAATCTTTAATAGGATTCATAGAAACTTTAATCCACTCAAAACGAAATTAGTGTAAAGCAAGAGTTAAATAAATTAGTTGCTTTACCTAATTGTTTAGATATTGTACACAACAATACCCAGTTTTGGCATGGGTGTAATTGCGTGTATTGCTTGTTCGAGTATATGCACTTGAAATATTAGCAATGAAGAGTTTCCATTCATTCGTCGGCATCTACCTTTTCAAGGAAGGAATTTTATGAGTAAAGTTACTTTCAAATTGACTGGTTTTGTTAATCAAGTTGAAGATCCTGCTAAGTTTCTAGATTCGTCAATTGAGTCAGGAACCCCATTTGAAGTTACCTACACTTTCGACTCGGAAACACCAAGCAATAACGGTTCTTACAGGCTTTTTAATCCTGGTTTCGATCCAGCCAATTTTCTTGGTTATGGAATTAATGTCAAAATGGGTAACTACGCTTTTCAAAGCGATCCCAATAGGCTGAATTTTCAAATTGACGTTCGCAATGATGTTTCAAATGGTACTCAAAATATAGTTAGGTACAGTATTAATAGCCAGAACAATTTTTCTGTTAATGATAGCCTAGTATTAGGCCCGATCGAACTGCGCCTAAGAGAGCCTATTGGTACAATAGTTTCAACCAATCCTTTGCCTCTAGAACCTTTTGACATCTCAAGTTGGGCTTTCAAAGAGTTGAATATTACGGGTGGTCTTTTTTCTTCTATTCCTCTTGGATTGGGTGGAAATCCTGATGTAAGAAACATACCACCTATTAGTTTTCCGATTCATATTCCACACTTTAATATCCGCGTCACTATCGACTCCTTCATGATGGGAGTGCCTGAAAATATCGCCGATCCGCCTTTTTTTGACTTATCAAATGATTCAAATCTTGACGTACAACTTCGTAATTTTCCGAACGCATCTGGTAAAATGGTGCGTGCTTTAGATGGAAACGATCGCGTAATAGGCACCGATGGTTTTGATACCGTCAATGGTAATCAGGGACATGACTGGATTAGCGGACTAAGTGGTGATGACTTTTTCATGGGAGGGAAAGGCATCGATTTTTTAGAGGGCGATTCAGGGAATGATTTCTTGAATGGAAATAATGATAATGATGCTGTTCACGGAGGAGTGGGAAATGACTTCGTGCGTGGAGGAAAAGATAATGATTGGCTTAACGGTGATGGAGGAAATGATACTTTAGTAGGTGATTTTGGCACAGATATGTTATATGGAGGATCGGGCAGCGATCTGTTTGTACTGAGGGCAGATAAAAATGATGTACTGGGCTTAAGCAATACATCTAATAATATGCTTTTTGTTGATTTCATCCGTGATTTTAAGCTTAATGAAAGCGATCGAATTGGGTTAAACAATGGATTGTTTTTTAGCAATCTTACTTTTGAGGCTGTTAATTTTGGTGAAATATTAGGTACGGGTACGGCTATCAAAATTGGTGATGGGGAATATTTAGGTGTCGTTTTTGGCGTAAATCCAGAAGTGCTGCAAAATCCCTCCATCTTCTTAAATGTAGATGGTTTGATTTGATAAAAATAAATATTGAGTTTGTAGTAAGGACTTTAGTCCTTAGAGAGGACTTAAGTCCTTACTACGCAACTTTTTAATTTTCTCCTCGCAACAACCAAAAACCACTGTAAGTCATACCAGAATCATCTGGCTGCACTAATAAAAAATGCAGTCCTTTACTTGGGATTTTTCTTTGTTCGTACATCTTGGCAGATGCGGCTACTTCTTTATCTTCAAAAGTAACCACAACCCACCGATCGATTAAACCAGCTTCTAAAATTAAACCATCTGGCGCACCAGCAATATAATTAAGTGCAAATGGTTGAGATTCTGCCAGCCAATGCGCCAAGCGCATCGATTGCCGTCCGCCATAAATTATGACACCGGGTATGGGTGTTGTTGATGCAATTCCTAAGTTAATTGGTAAGAGGAATTCCGGTATTTCTACAATGGGAATCGGTCGATCGCAAAATTCCCCGATATCGCTGGCGGGTAGGGTAGCAAAACGCCATTGTTCCCCCAACAGATTTTCTGGCAAAGGTACTGGTGGCGGTTTATCTAAAGCTAATGGGTGATACGGTTCGCTAGTTTGGGGATACTTGCGTTCTTGCAACCATGCTTTGACAGCTAGTGTTCGTCTGGTTGCTTCTACAGGAATGGCTAATTTTTCGGCAGCCGTTTCGATTAAACTGAGAGATTGGGGGCGAAATACCTGAATTTTAGCGGGTTTGGTTTGATGTTGCGCGATCGCGATTTGTAACTGTTCGACTACCCAGTTGGCGTTAACTTGCGACTGAGGACAAAGCGCTTCATAGCTAAAAGTACGGTTGGGGTTGCAAATTAACAACTCCCACCATACATTGCCAGCTTCATCTCGTAACGGACGGCGATAAAAATCGATTTCCCAAGTCGTCATTTGCGATCGAACATTTGCGATAATTTGACTTTAAATTATAGTAGTTTAAGTTACGGTTTGTAGTGAGGACTTCAATCCTCCATCTTCAACTCGTTCAAATTGACAAAGAAACAGGTAAACTAAAACTCGGTTTCCCCTTGCGTGGAGAGAGCATAATTTAACTATGGCTGCGGATCGTTCATCACCCCAAACATCTCCTCAGATATCATCTCAGATGATACCAGTCAGCAATGCTACTAATAACTCTCCATCCCTGACCGATCCGAATATTCTCAAATTAGCTTTGGCTGCCAAGCTCAAAAGTATGATGAGCGTACAGGGAGAATTTTACTTTCCTTGCGTGCCATCAATGATAGAAGAGTACTTGCAGTTACTTCTGGGTTTGCTCAAACTTTTGGGACAAAACCCCAGTCCGGAGCATATTACTAATTTACGCGGATTAGTTGAAAAAGGTATAACGGAAGGATACCGTATTTCTCCCCACGCGCGATTGATAGTTAATTATTTACCAGCAGAAGCAGCAAAAGGTTTAGCTAGCGGCATCACGATTAATACGAAAGTTCAAGTAGAATCGGTGGCAGATAAGTATCAAACTTGGCCGCAAATTAGGAAAGAACCTTTATTTGGTTCTCATCCCGATGCAAAAGTAATCGATATTGCTACTCAATTAGCCGCCAAGACAGCCAGTATACCAATTTTAGATATCGGGGCAGGCACTGGTCGCAATAGCATTCCTTTAGCAAAATTAGGCCATCGTGTAGATGCGATCGAACTTACACCAGTTTTTGCAGAAAATTTATCGGCGGCTGCAACGGCTGAAAATCTCACGGTGAACGTCTCTCAAGGAGATGTGTTAGATCCGCTTTTGCGGATGAAGCCAGCTTGCTATAAATTAGCGATCGCATCCGAAGTAGTCTCTCATTTCCGCTACGCCGATCAAGTGCGATTGTTATTAGCTAAAATGTGCGATGCCTTGCAAATTGGCGGATTACTTTTATTTAGTGCTTTCGTGGCGTTGGATAATTACCAACTAGACAACTTCGTGCGAGAAATGTCAGAAGTATCTTGGTGTTACGTAATTACTCGCGAGGAATTGAAATCGGCAATGGAAGGTTTGCCATTGGAAATGGTATCAGAAGAATCTGTCGTGGAATACGAACAAACTCATTTGCCGAAAGAAGCATGGCCTCCCACTGATTGGTATATTAATTGGGCAACCGGGCGAGACTTATTTCCGATCCAACAAAATCCGCCTTTGGAGTTACGTTGGATTTTGTTGAAAAGAATTTAGTCGTGAACATTTCCCAAAAAACCGCCTCTTTAAACATTACTATAAAAATCTCCTTCAGGCTACTAAAAAACTAGTTGACTTCAGCGCTTACTAATTGTAATTTATCCCTAATTAAATTACTTTAACTATGAAAATATCGTGCCTATTTAATGTTTTATTATCACTATAGCAATCCTATTTAAGTAATCAACCCCACCCTAGCCCTCCGGGTTGGGTGGGGTTTGGTTGTTCGCAATTCATTTAGGATCGCTATATTATAATGTGTACGATTCCCAGTGCGATCGCGACAAGCAAACTACGCTTTGCCGATATTTTCGGTGCAACAAACGCCCCACAAACACTTTGGGCTGAACTTACCTACATAATGGCAGCTTATAATAAGCTGTACTTTTACCTTTTTCCTTATTTGGTGTCTGGTAAGTGTGGGAGAACCAGAAACAAACCGTTCTTAATTAATAATTAAAGATTGACAAACGCCAAAAAAATGTGTTAACGAAGTGAATTAAATGGTTAATGTTGCTGAAACAAGTAGATCGCTCAAACAATTATCCAGCGATCGAGCATCAGCAGCAGGCGATCGCAACTCAAAGATTTCCAGGAGAACAAAATGTCGAACGATCCCACAAAAGAAGGAGTTTTAGAAAAGCTACCAGAATTATCAGAATTTATTTCTAAAATAAATTCTGTGGGAAAACCTTTACAAATGCGAATTATTAAACTCAGATTAAAAGAGTTTAGTAATAGAGAAATTGAAAAAAACTTAGAACAATCGAAAAGTTTTTTTAATCAAACTTCTAAAAATTTTCTCTCGTTCAGTTTGAAGTTAGTAGTAATTGGATTATTATTAGCGAGCTTCGAGCTATTAACGGCTACCAGTGCTAACGCTCAAAGTCAAGTAGTAACCGAACCTGCCCAAATCACGGTTTCAGGGATGCGAGGAACTGTGGCAACTCGCAATCTAGTCCTCCAAACTGACACCCCGATCGATCGATTGCAGTTAATCCCCTTGGATTTGAATAGGGGTGATGGAGAAAGCGTTTTTCCGGCACAAGCAATTAGCATAGACAAACCTTCGATCGATTCCAATAAACCCAATCTGATGATGACCTTGGTAAAGTTTGATTTGAAGGAAGTAGCTAGAAGCGGAGAATTTAACGGAAAGTTGTGGTTGAGTTACCAAGATGGAGAGCAAGTTATCCCGGTAACTGTCAAAGTGAAAGACCATTGGTTTTTACCATTACTCATTCTATTAATAGGATCGGCATTAGGAATTGGCGTTTCCATTTATCGTACTCAAGGAAGACCACGGGATGAGATTTTAGTCCGAGTCAGCCAAGTTCGCACCCAAATGCAAGACGATACAGATTTTGCCAAATTTAAGGCATTTCAATCGAGAGTGGAATCGCTGTTAATTGATGTAAAAATGGCGCTGCAAGCAGAGCGTTGGGAAGATGCTAAAAATGCGATTCAGCAAGCTGAATTAATAGAAAATAAATGGCTCAAAGGGCGGGCTGACTGGTTAGCACAATTAGCTTATTGTGATGAGATCGAGCAACAGATAGAAAACATGGATCGGAACGTTCCTTTTGTGCAGATGGTGCATCGCAATTTGGAAGACGCGCTCAGAAATGCTCCCGATCTAGAAAATCCCGAACAATTACGCGATCGTCTCCAAGAAATAGCCGCACAAGTGAATAATTACATTTCACTCGAAGCTAAGCTCAAACAACTCAAGAGTTTGAGCGAGCAATTATCAATAGAACAAGCAAAAACTTGGCAGCCTAAAGTAAGGAATTTAGAACAGCGAATCGAAAATTTACAGCCTGCTGATTTGGCAAAAGATGCTGATTTAGTCAATGAGATAGAAGAAGCGATCGCGCAAGTTAATCAACTGGTTTCACAGCAAGTAGAAACATCCGATCCGACAGAAGTCGATTTCGGAATAAACATGACAGGCGCGAACCCCAAAGCACTGTCTATGTGGAGCCTAAAAATACCTTTACTCAGACCAGCACCTTCTACTCGCGCTAGGAGTTGGGAAGAGCGCATGTCCGGTGCTGATGTGCGTTTAAAAATTTTTACAATCTGTAGCTACGCGATCGCGATCGTCTTTTTAGCAGCAGCCGGGTTTAATCAGCTTTACGTTGACAAAGCCACTTTTGGAGCCAATCCTTGGAAAGATTATTCTGCACTGATGGCTTGGGGTTTCGGAGCAGAAGCTACTAGGGATGCCGTAACGAAAGTACTACAAGGAACCGGAACACCTAAATTCAACAGTGATGGGGAGAACGGTAAGTCATAAAGTTAAACGACCGAAAACTACCCGTCAAAACTGAAAACATCTGTTGGGATTATTAGCTTATACTCAGATAGGTCAAGTATAAATTTTATCTGACCTATCTTTTTCTCATACAAGTCGTTCGATCTTGGCCTGAGTTAGGCTTCATCGTGGTTGCGACACCGCCCGCCTTTGAGGAGGAAAAAAGGCATGAAAGCCTTTGAAATAGAAATCACCATCCAGAGTAAATCAAATGAAGATAGCTGGCCAATCATCGTCAGATGCAAACAACCAGACGGACTGCTGCTTCATAGCAAAGAAACCCTACAACTA
>DATNQN010000003.1 GCA_036703985.1 Leptolyngbyaceae cyanobacterium | reverse complement strand
GATGAAAACGCAACCAACAAAATAAAGCGGAGCAACGATTTTTGTGGTAAGATGAATGTCATAAATAAGTCGATTGCGCCATGCTAACCCTCGAAGCAAAATTATATGGAAAAACTGAGCAGTTCAGAGCCTTGGATGAGGCAATAAGAACTGCTCAGTTTATTCGTAATTATTGCATTCGATATTGGATGGATAACATTGGTGTTGGACAATACGACCTATCTGCTCTGACCAAAGATTTAGCCAAACAATTTGCTTGGTGTTCAAAGCTCAATTCCAGTGCTAGACAAGCTAGTGCAGAAAGAGCGTGGGCAAGCATTAAGCGGTTTTATGATAACTGCAAAAAGCAAATTCCGGGCAAGAAAGGGTATCCTCGCTTTAAAAAGAATGTCCGCTCAGTTGAATATAAAAAAAGTGGATGGAAATTGTCAGAGGACAGGAAAACTATCACTCTGACGGATGGATTTAAAGCAGGGACATTTAAGCTGCGGGGAGGTTACGACCTAGATTTCTACTCAATTGACCAAATCAAACGAGTAAGAATAGTCAGACGTTCGGATGGTTATTATGCTCAACTATGTATTGACGTAGAAAGAAAAGTCAAACATAACTTCACGGGTAAAGTAACAGGAATTGATTTGGGATTGGAGCATTTTTATACAGATGCTTTGTGCAATCAAGTCAACAATCCTCGTTACTTAAGAAAGTCGGAGAAACGCCTTAAACGCTTACAAAAGCGGCTTTCTAAAAAAGCCAAAGGCGGTAAAAATCGCGAAAAAGCGAGACAGAAATTAGCCCAGCAACATTTGCGAATAAGTAGGCAGCGTAAAGACTGGTTGATTAAACTTGCCAGTGCGTTAGTTCAATCTCACGATTTGATTGTCTATGAAGATCTGCAAGTAAAAAACTTGGTAAAAAATCATTGTCTTGCTAAATCAATTAATGATGCCAGTTGGGGAATATTCACTAATTGGGTTGATTATTATGCGAAGATTCATGGAATTGTTTGCGTGGCAGTTGCGCCACAATACACTTCCATTAATTGTTCTAATTGTGGTGAAGAAGTCCGAAAAACACTTAGCACCAGAACACATAAATGTTTGTGTAGTCTGGTGCTAAATCGCGATCATAATGCGGCACTAAACATCTTAGCCAAAGGCTTAGAAATGCTTGGCATAGTATTACCAAATACGGTGGGAAGAACCGAAATTAACGCTTGGGGAGAAACCAACCTCTGTCTAATTGGGGTAACTCAATTAGATAAGTTGATTCGTTGAACCAAGAATCCCCATCCCCTTGTGGGTGGGGAGCTTCAACAACCAGATCCTCCCTTTTTTTGCCAAAAAAGCGGCAGTAAGCTTCATTGATATAGGAGAGCGTACCATCAGGCTGGAACCGAGAAATTAATTCGGTCTGATCTTCCAGGATACCCCGATAGCGTTCTTCGCTTTGTCGCAGAGCCGCCTCTGCTATTTTGCGATCGGTAATGTCTTTAATTTGAGCAATAAAGTAGAGAGGTTCGCCTTCTGTATTCCGTACTATCGATCCGCTCAACAAAATCCAAACAATATGACCTTTTTTGTGAAAGTAGCGCTTCTCCATTTGGTAGAAGCGAATTTCACCATTTAACAGTTTCTGCATATAGTTGAGGTCAATTTCCAGATCCTCTGGATAAGTAATTGCTTGAAAGGTCGTAGCCAGCAATTCTAGTTCGGAATAACCGGTTATTTCGCACAAGGAACGATTCACTTTCAGCCAGCTGCCATCGAGCCCTACTAGCGCCATACCGATGGCAGCATAGTCAAATGCACTGCGAAAGCGTTCCTCACTTTCGCGCCGTATTTCCTCTGCTTGTTTGCGCTCAGTAATGTCGCGCAAAAATGCGGTGCAAATTATTTCGCCATTTATTTTCAGTGTGGAAATAGAAGCTTCGGCGGGAAATTCCGTACCATCTTTGCGACGACCGAAAATTTCGCGGCTGGCTGCCATACGCCGCGTTTTGCTAGCAAATTCACCGAAGTTGCTGACGTGCTGACGGTGAGCGATCGCAAAGCGATCGGGCAACAACAAATCGAGAGATTGCCCCAATATTTCATCAGCTGTGTAACCAAAAATCTTTTCTGCCCCTTGGTTAAATAGAGTGATGCGTCGATCGCCATCAACGGAAATAATC
>DATNQN010000002.1 GCA_036703985.1 Leptolyngbyaceae cyanobacterium | reverse complement strand
CTTTCCCCCTGCCTCCTGCCCCCTGCCCCCTTGCCACTCTAACTAGATGCCACTACCCACGCACGATCGATCTCTATGAAAAGCCTATGGATTTAAAGTCACTGATTCGCGATATTCCAGATTTTCCCAAGCCGGGAATTTTATTTCGAGATATCACTACCTTGTTGCGAGACCCTCAAGGGTTGCGCTATACAGTCGATATTTTGACTGAAAAATGTCAGGAAACTTTCCCTGCGATCGATTACGTAGTAGGAATGGAATCTCGCGGTTTCATTTTTGGTACGCCTTTAGCTTATCGCTTAGGGGCTGGGTTTATTCCTGTCCGCAAGCCCGGTAAGCTGCCTTCTGAGGTTTACTCGGTGGAGTACGAACTCGAATACGGAATGGATCGGCTGGAGGTACACAAGGATGCTTTCCAACCTGGTTGTCGCATTTTGATTGTAGATGATTTGATGGCTACTGGCGGAACGGCGGCTGCTACGGCAAAGTTAGTGCAGCAGTGTAGCTGCGAATTAGTGGGTTTTGGGTTTATCGTCGAATTACGGGATTTGGGCGGACGCCAAAAACTGCCGCAAGTACCGATCGTGACATTAGTTGAGTATTAACTCAAGTTGCTAGTTATCAAAACTTAGGAAGGTAGGGGCTAGGGGTTAGGGAAAGAAGGGATTAGAAGTAAATCATCTGAAAAAGGTTTCAATTTTGAATCGTCTTTTCATTTCACTACCAGCCTAAACCTTATAACTAGCAACTTACGTTATGAATAAGGGTAGCGGGAGAGGGAAAGGGAAAAGAAGATAGGATAGAGAAAAAATTTTTTACTTCATACTTCATCCTTTCCGCTTTCCCTCTCCCCTTTAAAATTAATTTAAGTGAAATGGAGTCTGGATTTAGATGACTTCTACTAAAGAATCTTCCCCTCGCGGGTGGTTAGAGGTTACTTCGGATTGGTTGCTGAATTTAGTTACCAGCGAGACTTTTGTTTATATTGTCAAGCGAGTGTTACAAGCACTGTTAACTCTGCTTTTAGCATCCGCTTTGTCTTTTTTCGTGATTCAGTTAGCACCTGGGGATTACATCGATACTCTGCGGCAAAATCCGAAGATTTCACCAGAACGAATTGCCGAGTTAAAGCAGCAGTTTGGTTTGGATCGCTCGTGGATAGAGCAGTATTTTTTATGGCTGTGGCGAATTGTTACTAAAGGAGATTTCGGTACGAGTTTTGTTTATCAGCGATCGGTATCGTCTTTATTGTGGGAGAGAATTCCCAATACCCTGCTGTTAGCGATATCTTCTTTGGTGGTAACTTGGGCGATCGCCATTCCGTTGGGAATTATCGCTGCTGTCAAACATAACAAGCGAATCGATAGTTTTCTCCAGTTAATTAGTTACACCGGACAAGGTTTTCCCAGCTTTATTACTGCCTTGCTCCTATTGATTTTGGCCCAGAATACTTCTCCCTTGTTTCCGGTTGGCGGTATGACAAGCATTTATTATTCAGAACTCACTCCTTTGGGGAAAGTTTTGGATATAGGTTGGCACATGATTTTACCTACTTTGGCATTAACTATTACTGGGTTTGCAGGTTTGCAGCGCATCATGCGGGGAGAATTGTTAGATGTTTTGCGTCAAGATTATATTCAGACTGCTAGAGCCAAAGGTTTGGCAGAAAATAAGGTGATTTACGTTCACGCTCTCCGCAATGCAGTTAATCCATTAATCACGTTACTTGGCTTCGAGTTTGCTGGGTTATTAAGTGGTGCTTTCATTACAGAAAACTTTTTTAATTGGCCTGGTTTAGGTAAGCTAATTTTGGATGCTGTATTGCGACAAGATTTGTATTTAGTAATGGCAAGTTTGATGATGGGAGCGGTAATGTTGATCGCGGGTAATTTATTAGCAGATGTGCTTTTGAAAGTTGTCGATCCTCGCATTAGTTTGGAAAACTTGAATTAGTCGATCGCGAACTTGCTCAAAGGGGAATCGAGCGAACGTAATCATTATTCCCCATTCTCTATTCTCCATTTTCAAACTATGTTTTCCCAAATTCATTATCTAATTCGTTCAAAAGCAGACGGACGCTATGTGACAGCCCATCCAGCAGGGGGAGGGAAACCGGGCGATGGCGGTTACTTACTCTTATTCAGAGAAGATTTCGAGGCGTTGAGCTATCTGAATACTCATGGTAGGGATATAGCCGATCGCTTTGGCGTGGAATCTATACCGGGTAGCCAGCTAAAAAGTCTGCTCAACCGTTGGGGTTTTGTAGGTGTAGGCGTGATTAAAGACCCCTTATTACCGAGTATAGAATTTTTCTCTCTCAACTGATTTAGTTAACTAATACCCCTTTTGGTTGATTACTGACTGCTATAGCAAGCGCAACAGATATATCCAGATACAGATGCAGTAAGCGAAAAAATTTGAGCAAATATAAAGAAGGTCAACTAAAAAAGCTTGATTTTAGCTAATTAAAGGCCCCATATTTGTCAATTTCTTAGATAAGGAGAAGCTTACTATGTCTGCTTTATTGCGTTCTATTCGCTTTTTAATTGCTGCTTGTTTTTCTGTTTTACTGTTGTTTTCTTATACCTTGCCAGCTTACAGCGCCAATCCTAGCAGCCCCACTGGTGGCGAAGCAAATTTATTAGATATCGAGCGCAAGTCACAAGAAGCCGTGTTGTCCGATCCCTACGATATTAACAAGCAGATCGAAGAAACCAATCCTGGTTTAAATGAAGTACAAGGAACCGCTGATATTGACAAAATGAAGCGTCCTGAAAATACCAAAGGCGTTGAGTCCGTAGAAGAAAAAATCGGCAAAGCTCTTGAAAAAGTTGAAGGTAAATAATAACTAAATCGGTTCTTCTGGGAATAGTTTCTCTCACTAATTCCTTTTTTGTTAGGGTAGGCATAGTTGCCTGCCCTGGTTTTTATAGCTAGAGAATAGGGGTTAGGGGCTAGGGGACGAAGAGACTAATAATTAGAGTTTCAGCAATTAAAAATGCTTTAACTGCCTTGATGGTTGCTATACGATCGGAAATCTCTCTACAATTTGATAATTTCATACCCGACCAATAAACAAAATGATTACCAAGTAGGTATGAATCAAACACTTGATATTACTAGATTTTTTCAAAGCGGGTGGCGGGAATCGAACCCGCATTATTAGCTTGGAAGGCTAAAGTTTTACCACTAAACTACACCCGCAGTTAGAGCGACTTGAAAAACATTTATCAGACACGCATTAATTACAATAACACAACTTACGAAAAACTAGCTATCCTCTGCAAAAATTTCTTCTCAGGTTACTTGAGTTTGGGGTCTACGATAAACGTGAGAACGGTTTCATCCACCCCTTTCAGTTGGAGGGGGCTGCCTTTGGTAATTTCCGACTCATCGAGATAGTCGGCGACGGCTGCCGAAACCAGGATGGAATCGGGTTGGGCGGCTTGTTGGAGGCGGGAGGCGATATTCACGGTAGGGCCGATCGCAGTATAATCGGCTCGTTCGGAACTGCCAAACATCCCTACTACTGCGGTTCCTTGATGAATTCCGCAGCGGAATTGCACTTGGGGAATGCCTTGTTCGTGCCAGCGACCGTTCAATTCATCTAAGAATATTCGCATTTGCCTTGCTGCTGCGATCGCCCGCTTTACCTGATCGTTTGGGGTCAACTCCTCTGGCGTACCGAATAAAGCCAACACCGCATCTCCCATAAACTTATCTACGGTGCCGCCGTTATTAAACACCGCCCTCGTCATGTATTCAAAATATTGATTCAACAACTCGGCTACCCGGCGGCTTCGTAAGGTATTGGACAACTGGGTAAAACCGACGATATCGCTAAACAAAACCGTCACTAACTTAGGTTCCGGACGCAAATCCAGAGATAAATTGCCGGTGGCTGCCTTTTGTACCAACGATGGCGGTAAAAAGCGCTTGAGTACCGATTCGGTGAGATAACTATTCAACTCTCCCAACTTCCGTTCGTTTTCTTTCAGGGCGATCAAATTCCGCACCGCCGCTAACAACTCCCGGTCATTGAAAGGTTTAGCTAAATAAATATCCGCCCCTTGTTCGGTTCCTTCAATTCGCGTATCCTCATCTACTTTAGCGGTGAGCAAAATAATCGGCGTTCCCTTGATGTCCGCCTGTTCCCGGATCATCCGAATCATATCCAAACCGGAAACCACAGGCATCATCAAATCCGTCACGATCAAATCGGGATGTTTCTCGCTAGTTACCCCGAAACCTTCTGCCCCATCGCGGGCGGTCAACACTTCAAAACCCGATGCTTTGAGAACTCTGGAGACGTAACTTCGCAAGTCTGAGTTATCGTCTACGACCAAAATAGTCCGACTCATGGTTTGAGTGACCGAAGATTCTCCATTGGAGGTGGAAGTGCGATCGCCAGACCCATCCATTTGTAGCAATTCCAAATCTGCCAACTCCACTGCCGCCCGCCCGGACTGAATTTGCGTCGGCACTTCCAACACTTGTTCTAAAGGCAAATGGGCAGTTCCCGTCGGCATCCAAACCGTAAAAGTAGTTCCCGCTTGATAGATCGACTCTACGGAAATTTGACCGCCGTGCAGTTCCACTAGTTCTTTTACCAGAGCCAAACCCAATCCGCTACCTTCATAAGAACGATTCACCGACCCTTCGGCTTGGCGGAAGCGTTCAAACAAATGGGGAATTTGTTCGGTGCGAATGCCGATCCCGGTATCCTTAACTTGAATGCGAATGTGATCCCCTGCCGGTTCTACTTTGACGGCAATACTGCCTCCCGCCTCGGTAAACTTCATCGCATTCGATAACAAATTGTAGAGAACCTTATCAAATTTTTCCGGGTCTAAATACAATTTGGGGCAGGTGTTGAGTTCCGTCACCAAACGCAAACCTTTTTTCTCGCAGTAAGGGCGAAAAGATTCGACAATTTGGCTGACCATATTCACCAAATCGCAAGGACGAAAACTCGCCTGCATTCTGCCGGCATCCAGACGTTGCAAATCTAGTAGTTGATTGACCAGACGCAGCAAGCGGCGACAGTTGCGAAGGGCGATCGCTGCTTGATCGTATGGTAAATCTTGGCTTTGACCGACCACCGATTCTAATGGACCCATCATCAGCGTGAGGGGAGTGCGGAACTCGTGAGAAATATTTTGGAAGAATTCCGTTTTTTGGCGGTCTAATTCTTGTAGGCGTTCTGCTTGTTGGAGGGTTTTTTGATACAGGCGGGCGTGTTCTACGGCGATCGCAGCTTGGGCAGCGACAGCTTGGGCCAAGTCAACTTCTACCTGTTGCCAGTGGCGAGACTTCGTGGCTTCCCGCAAAGTAATGCTGCCAATAATTTTGCCTTCCGACACCAGCGGTACTACCATTAAAGCAGCTGCCGACGATCGCAAAGGCAAATCAAATCCTTTCATTTCCGGTTCTTGCTCTAAATCGTGAATTACGACAGGTTGTTGAGTGGCGATTAATTGCTGTAAAACGGGATTACCTGCAATCGGCACCAACGACTGCGGTAACTGGGAAATATTTTGAGATTTCAAAACAGAAAGCGCCGCATCTGATGATGGGAGTAGAGATGTCGAACGCAGTTTCTCTACATTTTGAGACGTACTTCTACCATTATTGTGGCTGGAAAACTTTGCTTCCTCGCTGGCAAAAGAAGATTGAAGATTTTTGTCATATAACCCCACGCACTGAACGAATTCATCGCACTCAGTCCACAGGGAAAGCGCACATCCATCTACGTTTAAAGCTTGCCCGAGTTGCTGGGTAATCGCGGCAAAAATTGCTTGCGGTTCTAGACTCGATCGAATGGCACTGGTAATCGTATTGATTAAAGCTTCTCGTTTGGCCATTGCCAGGGATCGCTCGTAAGCCCGGGCTTGCGCCAAAGCTAGCGCCGCTTGATCCGCCACCATAAACACCAATTGTACTTCATCATCTTGCCAGCGGCGGGGTTGTCCGCATTGGTGTAGGGCGAGGACGGCAATTAATTCTTGTTGGCAAATCAAAGGAACGATCAAGCTCGATCGAATATCTGCCGATTGGTAAGCCGCACTCTTGAGCTTGTTTTCGGGGGTATCGCCTTGAATGCGATCGTCCGAGTTGACATCATCGAATACCATTACATCATGCGTTTCCCAGACAGTTTGCCCTAGCAGGCTAAACAACGATAAACCCGCATCAGCCAACTCGGATTTGGTACTCTCATCAGGTGATAATAAATCTTCTGGTGCGTTTCCCTTTTTTTGGTAAACAAACCATTCATCCGCCATTCGGTTATCTT
The DNA here is from genome assembly GCA_036703985.1 of Leptolyngbyaceae cyanobacterium. GTDB lineage: Bacteria > Cyanobacteriota > Cyanobacteriia > Cyanobacteriales > Aerosakkonemataceae > DATNQN01. The sequence continues at coordinate 110,939 of DATNQN010000002.1, read as the reverse complement.
GGGAAGGACGCAAAATACATATATCTGCCTCTAACATATGACCGACCGTATTGACGATCGTCTGGAGGATTTGCCGATAATCAGTACGAGAACGAATTGTATTAGTAACTGTATTTAATAAAGATTCCTGACGCAGAGTACGACAAAGTTCCTGAGTACGAGTCTTCAGAACATTGTGCGTATCCAAAGCTTGCCGTACCACTCCTTGCAGGTGTTCCGATTCCCAAGGTTTGGTGACGTATTTGAACACCTTACCACTGTTAATCGCCTCTACCAAATCCTCTACATCCGTATAGCCAGTTAAAATAATTCGGATGATATCCGGATACTGAGTCGCAGTCAGGCTCAAAAACTCAGTACCGCTCATCATCGGCATCCGCTGATCCGAGATAATCACCGCGATATCTTTCTCCTTGGCCAGAATTTCGAGGGCTGCCGGCCCCGATTCTGCCCGGAGAACTTTATACTCCCGGTAGAAGGTACGATATAGCAGGTCGAGATTATCTGGTTCGTCATCAACCACCAGAATTTTCGGTTTAACCATATTTTGAGATTTCATGCACCGCTCTCCTGCTTAGGGTATTCTCGGATGAAAAACCGTCTCATCGGACTACCGGAGCCGGATACTATCAACGGATGGTAAACTGTTGAAGTTCGAGCGGTTGGAATATAGGGTTTTATAACTAAGACCTTTACCACTAGCCGCTGTAATAAAATTTTGATTCCTCCCTAAGTTGATTGCAACTTGATTAGTGCGCGAACGGTTGTTATCTTTAAACTCATAGGTAAACCACCCCTGTCGGTTGTCGATCGAAAAGCAACCTTTTGCTAAGTATAAATTTTTAATCTTTCGGTCTGGTATCTCGCTTTGGGGACATGAACAATCCACTTGGGTGTCCTCCATTACTCCGGCTAGATTTTCGTTTGTATGTTCCTTTAGTAGATCGCACCGAGATAGGTAGTAGAAATATTGGCAACTAAAATTTTTAGCCTAAACTGAGAAGCCCGTAACTTTGTTGGCTCGCTCTTCTTAAGGTTGCCCGATTTAAGGCTAGCTTTAACTCTTGAGTGAAAAAAAGAGTTCGCGAAAGTTATAGTACCAGTATGAAGTAAGAGACACGATTGGCACGCACGCTTCGTCACGCTGTCAAAGAAATACCAGTTTAGCATTACCGATCGGGACACTATCCTATCGTGGCGCAGCAAAGCTTGCCTAGCTGCCCGATAGTCTTCTACTTCCCAGATTAATACACCCTAAGCAAGATATATCATGCAGTTAGTGGTGGCTGCTCCCTCTTCTTAGCTGCGATCGCTCCCTGGCTGAGCTAAGATTAATCCGGCATCAGCTTTGGCAAATGTCAAACTTTAAACAGTTGTGAAACCTTTTTCCTTTTCCTCTTCCTCGAAATACAGCCCGCCAGGAACGAACGGTGAATTACCCGGTTCTTTTCATTTCCAAGTCCGCGCTGCCAAAGCAAGAGACTTGGCTGGCCTTGCCGAAATTTTAGCTGATAGCTTTCATTCCCGTCAGGGTATGGGTGGATGGATTTATCCGTTGTTGCGCCTGGGCATTTACGAAGATTTACGAAATCGCCTGCAATCCAATTCCCCTCGGTATGTTTGTCTGGTGGCAGTAGAGACTGCCTGCATTCGTTCTGATGAGTTGAATTACCCGGTGGGAACTCTGGAAATGTCTCTGCGATCGACTTATCCTTGGCCGCTAATGGGAGTATCTCAGTATCCTTATATATCTAATTTAGCGGTAAAGACTGAGTGCCGTCGGCAGGGAATAGCTAAGCAATTATTGCTCAATTGCGAGCAAATAGCTTTGGGGTGGGGTTTCCAAGATATTTATCTCCACGTATTAGAAAATAACCATAAAGCACGACGACTTTACTTCAAGCTAGGATATCGGTTGCATCAAATCGACTCTGGTTGGAGTTCTTTATTATTTGGTCAACCTCGACGTTTGTTGTTACGCAAGCAGTTGTCTGGAAAGTAAATCTAATTAACTATTAATTAGTACCTAATGACCGATAATTAATAAATAATTGCCTAATAATTCAAGATGAAACACGAACAAGAAAACCCAAGCAGTTCTGATATTCTCGCTCAATTACGTAGTGGAAAATTACTAGTTGTCAACCGAAATAAGCGTAATGGTTTGATCATACATAAACCTTATCATGCCGAGTTTGCAGGGCCTGGAGCGGCTGTGGGTGGAGTGTTCGATTTGGATTGCCAGCTGGCGATTCCGGTGGGAAATTTTTCTTTAGTAGTGCCAGAGTCTTACGAAGCAAGACAAACTGCTTATAAAACTCGTCGTCAGTGGATTATGTTAACAAAACAAATTGCTGATAAGCCAGAACCTCTGGAACGAGCAGAAAAATTGATTACTCAGTTTGAGGCTTTTTTTGAGGCTCAAACTGTTGCCCATTTGCCAGATGATGCACTAGCTCCTTTAGTTGGAGTTCTGCCTCAAACTGTTGCCAAAGCACGATTGAGAGATTGATGTTTTGAAAAAACAGAATTCTCCGATTCAGGAGCTAGAATTCAGAATTTTTATCTTTTCATCCTGAAATTACGCAGTAATTCACGATTGATTGGCTAGCCAAGTTTTGAGACGTTCGATAGTTCGTTGATTTTCTTCGGGAGTGCCGACGGTAATCCGTAATCCACCGCTGATATGCCTGATCAGAGTGCCTTGGGATTTGAGTTGTTGTACTAAATTGGTCAATTTGGTTTGATTGAAATTAGGATCGGGTTCGCTAAGGCGGAGGTAGATAAAGTTGGCTGAACTCGGCCAAATTTTGAGTGAGGAAATTTGTGATAAATTTTCTATTAATCGGTGGCGTTCTGCTAGGATTTGGGGAATGGCTGCTAATAGTAATTGACGATGATTAAGGGCAAGTAAGGCAGCGGCTTGGGAAAGACTGGGAAGGTTGTATGGTAAGCGAACTTTTTCCAGTGCAATGACTAATTCGGGATGGGCGATCGCATATCCTACCCGATGGGCTGCTAAGCGAAATGCTTTGGAAAATGTCCGCAAAATTACCCAGTTGGGACGTTGTAGTAATTCACCGATGACGCTGGTTTGACTAAATTCAAAATAGGCTTCATCAATTACTACGAGAATCTGTTCGGGTAAACTTCTTAACCAATCTAATTCTGGTGGGGTTAAGGGATTGGCTGTGGGTGAGTTGGGATGAACGACAAACACTACGCGAATGGGGGGATTTTGTGTTTGTTGAATCGCTGTTTGGGCTGCTTCTAAATTAATGGCAAAGTTATCTTCATTTCGATTAACTTTGACAACGGGAATCCCTAACGTTTCGGCTAATATGCCATACATGGAAAAGGTGGGATTGGCTACGAGGATTGAGCCTTCGCCTTTTAAGCAAGTGGCAATTAATAGAGATCGAATTAGTTCATCGGAACCGTTACCAACGGAGATACGATCTGAGGTGATGGGGGTGTGAAGGGAGGATGCTGATTCGTTGGCGTATTCTGCGATCGCATTTTTGAGATTGAGGTAAGCGCCATCTGGATAACGGTTGTTTTCGACGATTTGCTGATATGTCCAAGCAAGTTTTTCTTTTAACTCGATGGGAAAATCAAAGGGGCTTTCATTGGTATCGAGGCGATCGATACTAGTTTCCGATTTGACAGGTTCGCCGGAAGTGCCACCTGGGTGAGGTGTGTAGGCGGTGAGTTGGGCTAGGTCTGAGCGAATGAAGGGCAGCATAGGGTTGTTTTGATTGCATTTTTTATGATAAAGGCTTTTGGGTACGGGGGCGGGGCAATCATTGGTGATTGCCCCTATGAGATGGCGAATTAATCTTGGATTGGTAGATCGTAGCGTTGGCAGAGCGATCGCAATTTTCGCTTTACTTGTTCCCGTACATTTTCTGGTGAAACTACTACGCAATCTTCGCCATACCGCAAGATTTCTCGGAAAAACCAGAATGTGTTGGATACTTGTCTGACTACTCGCCGCACTTGGGGAACGTCTGACAACCATTCGTTAATGGTATCTTGACCAGTTTTTGTGCGATAACCAAATGCTAAACCCCGGTATAGGTGCATTTCAACTGGTATGCGATCGAGATGTTTGCGCCACTTTCCATCAATGGGTGCGATCGCGGCTTCGGGAATGCGGTCTAGACGCAAACACCAATTATGCTGGAGTTCGGGTAAGTCTTGATTCCCTTCAGTTTCGTCGCACCAGCAATCTAAGTATTGGCGGTCTTCATGGCGATCGATCGTGGCGTGGTAGATGTGAAAATGCCAAACTCGTTCCGCTGCATCTTGATAAGTTAGCTTAAATGGTTGTTGGCGGTGAATAAAGTTGTCGATCGCGATCCGCCAAGGTGGAGGCGGATTTTCTAAGAAGCGTTCCATCTCTGTCCGGAGAGGGATTGACAGTTCGCTACGCTCTAAAAGCAAATTGACAATTTCCAATGCAACATCAATTTTTCCAGCATCGGTAAGCGCTTCCACTCCTTGCTTTAGCGCTTGTAGGCGATGTTCTTTCCAGTCGTGATTGGGGGCGATCAGGAGTTCGCGGCGTGCGATCGCTTCTATCAGCTTGGAGATGTTCGGGCGATCGCCCCAAGTTTTCCCGAATTCTTGGGCTAATGCTTCTAACTGTGCTTTGTCCCGTTCCGAAACTGACAGGGTGATGGACTGACCTTTGCGACTCATACATTTGTCCGTACACTTTATCTGTATTTATTATTGACAATCTCTATTTTGAGTAGCAAAATCGGGAATATCAACGAGTTACGGACACAAGTTAAGTATATGTCCGATTTCAATATTACTCTCAAACCTGTTTATTCTTGTCCCGCTTCGGATCTGCCAAAAGGCGTGCAGTTACCGCAAGGATGGGTGCTTTCCTGGCATCAAGTAGACACAAATGGAAAACTGCAATCATTGGTTGCAGAAATTGGTCGCGATCATAATATCGTCATTAACGAAAAGCTTAAGGATGACTTAGAGCGATAATTTTATATCACAATGACTCGCAAATTTGGCTGGACAAATTTTTTAATTCACCAAATTGAAAATTAAATGTAAATATTTAATGACAATCAGGGATTTACTTATGAGCAGGAAGTTTCATCTGAGAGATTTATTATGTTAAACCAACGTCGGCTTTTGAACCGTCCTCCTAAAACATTGGAGGAGCAATATTTTAGCGAAGTTCGCCCCCTTCTATACGAACGTCATGCAGCGCACCATCAGTATGGTGTTAGGAAAGGGACTACTCTTGCAGAACATCTCGACTCTGCTTGTCAGTTTATGTTGACAGTCAGCCGAATAGCAGGCGTCCCTGAAGATAAAAGACCAATTTTACTAGCTGCAACGGCTGTTCACGATCTCAATAAACTAGATTTGCAAGAGCGTAAGGTAAAAGTTTTAGCTAGAGATAGAGAATTTTTGAAAGAGCAGCTAGAAAGGGCTGGTGTACTAAATTTTGTTTCCACAGAAGCGGATTTTGAATTGGCGAGAAAACTGATCGAACGCCATTCAGGTCATAACATCAGCGATGGGGCAATATTTTTGCCGGAAGACCCAGCGATAAAACGTTGGGCGGCAATGATAACAGCAGCAGATTTATTTGATTTAGGTATTCCAGATTCAGAACGTTTTCGCAAAGTACAGACAGAATTAACTGTTGCTTTTGGAAGAAGAAGTAACCTTTTTAGAATTAGGATATCTGAAGAAAGAGGTTATATTACAGCACTTTTGCTCGGTGCTTGTGAAGAAGTTTTTATTCAACACGGACTGATTCCTTTAGCAATTTTTCCAGATGGCGAAATTTTTGAAGGAGAGAATTGGCCAGAGGTAGATTTAATAGCTCAAATAGCGGCTAGATGGCAAGCAAAAATTGATGATGTTTTTGGTAATAATGTTGAGAAGCTAGTGCGCCCTACGAAAGATGGCATTAAAGTAGCTCATCAAGCAATTCAACAAAATATCGATGAAGTTCTGCTCAACGTCTTGGCCCTTTTAGAAAAGAAAAAAGCAGGCTTTAAATTAGACAAAGTTGCCAAAGATATAACTAAGTGGGGAGATGAAGCAGGTGCAGAGGCGTTGCAAAGTGCTGCTGCTATTGGTTTGTTGCCAGTTAGTAATTCTGAAGAGTTTGCGATCGCAGAAGGATTAAAAGCTGCTTATCTCAGCTACCGAGAAGCAGGAATCAACACTAAAGAAGTATGGGACAGAATTGCTAATCATTTGGGAATTTCCGAACAACAACGAACTGTACTTGAATCCTTCAATGCACAGTATGGTCGTCCTTTGTTTGCAGCAAAAGCAGCAGTAAAAGGACTAGAAGGAATTCAAGAGGCTTTGCGCGAATCCTTCCAAATGAGGAAGGAGAATACGGAAAACCCACAGTCGGCTGAAGTTTCTGAAGAAATGCTGACAGCAGTCGCCAGAATTTTGAGTTTGCCTAATACTAATTGCTTTAATGGCATTGACGATTTGAATGCTTATATAGAGGCAAATCCCCGCAAGCGATGCTCTTTGGGAGCTACTATTGGCGATGCAGAGGATCTAATTTCTGACAATATGCCACCGGGTACGAAAGTACAGGTTTTTTCCAATCGTTTGCCCGGTGGGATAAGTGCTGAACCAAAAAGACAAGCAGACTCGCTAGCAGCTTTAGCCTATCAGCTAATGAATATTGGGGCAAATTTTCCGGCTGTTAAAAAGCAAGAGCCGCTTTATTTGCACTTTGCATTACCTAAAGGTTCTTGTCCAGAACTTTTAAGGATTTGGCGAGAACATCTAGAAGGACTTGCCGCTACTAATGCAGAGGGTGGTACTGTAGATGTTAATGAATTTAAGCTATATCGCGATAACATTCTGGAATTCAAAGCAAACAAAGTAGTTGGTTTGGCATTTCCAAAACGTGCTGATTTTATTCACACAACGGTTATTATTCCGGTTTTGTGGGGAGAAACTAATGCTTCTGTTGCTTTGCTTAAATCACTGCGGTTAGCTTTAGAGCTTTCGTTGTCTTTGGAGTTTGGCTTTCCTTTTACCCTGAGTGGGAATTTAGAAGTAGAGTTATCGGATAATATTTACGGACGAGTAGAAGGAATTCCGGCTGCACTTCAACCCTTATTAGGGACGGGACAATATAACCGCCAAGAAGCTGAAGAAATTCTGAAAAGACTGCGCTGTATAGGAAATTTGACAACTGCTGTCGCAAGTATTCAGAAGTTTGATGACTGTTTGTATGATATCGCTCGTGCAATTTCACGAACGATAGAGCTTTATTATGTCTTGCTGCGTTGGGTTCTAAGAGAACAGGATGAACCTAATCTGAGTATAGTTTGGAGTCGGATTTGTGAACCATTAAACATTTTACTGGAGAGCATTATGCCCAATGAAAATAGCCTTTTAACTAAGTATCTGAAAGAAGCTACCAAAATTGCTGCTGAAGCAAGAATTTGGGGTAGTTCTTTTAAAAGAACAGCACAAGCTGAACCGTTTGCAGCTTTTATCTCTGCGATTCGATCGCAAAAAGCTCATTTAGATTTGGATATGATTTTTGCTGCTCTCGTACAACAGTACCATACTCGGTTAGATCGCATCCGCGAACATGGTGTAGGTGCAACTAAGTATGAGCAAATCAAAGAATATTACGAGGTTTTACGAAAGCTCTATGAAGAAGTTTACAACTCCCGCGCCGACAAGCTCTTAACTGACCAAAAAACTTTGGAAGCAGCTTATCTATTTTTCCTTGAAGAAGCTCGTCAGCAACTAAAGAGCAAACCTGAAGATGATTCGGTTGAAACAACTACATCTGTTTAATTAGGAGGCTAATATGTCAATTGAAAAATTAACCCCAGTCATTGCGAAAACTTATGAAAATTTCCCGAAGGGAAGGTATATCACTTTAGTGGTTCTTAGGGAAACTCATTCGGAAACAATTTTTCGTACAGAAGGCTCTGGTGAACCACTTTGTACTGAGTTTGTACAAGCTGGCTTAAGCGATTCAAATATTATTCAACGCTTGGTGATGACTAAGCGGAAACAGGTAGCACCAGAACGGCGTTACGGACGGGAATTTTTGCGATCGCATGAGCTTTTATACACCAGTAAAGAAGGTTCTCTCTGTTCTTTAAATACTAATTCACCCTGCGAAATGTGCGTAGATTGTTTTCTTTACGGTTTCGCTGCGGGAGGCGGTGGCGCACAAAAAAGCCGTATCTGGACTGAGGATGCTTTCAGTATTTTACCTGCTACCGATGTGATTGGCGATCGCACTATTAACGCCATCTTTGAAAATGGCACTATGCGAGATGAAAATGGTAAAGCATCAACCGCTTTAAATACCAGTGAATATATCAAACCGGGAGTTCATTTTCTCGATGTTGTCACGCTCAAAGATGTGACGGCTGATGAATTACGCTATGTCATTGGTAACATTCTTTTGACAACTCGCTACGGTGCTGTTTCTAGTCGAGTTGGACGCATGGAAAACCAAATATTAGGTGTATTTGGTAGCATCACAGAGTTGCCTAGTTCTTTGGAATTAGTACAGGCTGTTTATGATATTTTTGGGCAACCTTTAGAACATCCTTTAAATAGCAATCGCCTAATTTCAGCCACCAAACAAGTCATTTCAAATTGGACTAACAGGCGGGGAGTTACCATGCAGTTATCTGATCCTGAATTAACTTCTTTAATTGAAGATGTAGATCGCCATTGGTCGGAAGTAGAACGAGATAATTTCCTCAAGCGATTAAGTCAATCTTACGAACCTTTCCGTCAGCCTGTAACTGAAACTAAAAAAGGCAAAAACAAGGGAAAGAAAACCGCAGTAGAAGCAGAGAGTTAATTTATGTCTACACTTCCTTTTGAAAAGGCAAAATTGGTAGAGCTTTGGTGTGCAGAACCCGTCTTTTTTGCCTCTAGGGAGTTGTCAGATACCTATTACACTGAAGGTGCGATAGGGAATTATGCTCTTGCCTATGCTTTTGGCTGGGTAAATTCCCCCTATCGCCTTCAAGGTGAGGCTACCGGACGACCAACCTACAAAGAAGATTTAGAACCCCTAGCAAATGCCTGTTACGTATTACCAGCTTCACCAATAAATGGCAGAGTAAGATTTCGATTTGAAAGGTTTAATGCTCTTTCTGATAGCTACTGGTATTCGATGACTAATAACCGGGTAGCTACGGCGCGGGAAGATGTTCCAACCTTCAGGATAACAGGCAAAAAACCTAATTCATTTCGAGCTAGTAATTTTCCTCAAACCGGACGTTTACGGATGATCGAACGGGGAAACAGATTTCAAACTTTAGTATTTGGCGATCGCGAATTACCTGCATACATTCGCTTGGGAAAATTCCAGAGCAAAGTTAAAGTTAATGTTGTCGCTGAATTGCCTGTGACATTGTTACCTGCTGGTAAATACCAAAGTCAATTTTATCTGAGTGTAGCCGATTTGCCACCTAACATAGAACTGTTGTCTTTCGACTTAATTTCGATGCCTCCAGCTTCTTTGCTAAAAAATCTTAATTTTCAAGCCGAAGCTTGGGGAGTGGGTGAAGCGATCGTGCCAGCTAATTTACATTTCTGTTGTGGAAGTAAGCGCAATGACCAATGAAAGATTAGTGATTCAACTTGAACCTCGCAGTATCGCTAAATGTAGCGATTTACCTCCTGAATTGGCATTCATGGGTAATGCACTTCAGCATCAATTTGAGGTATTTGAACAGTCTCGCGATGCCGATATTATTGTGGATTTAGCACCGACTGGAACGGGAAAAACAAGTGCAAGTTTGACTGTCGTGTTACATCAACCCAATAAAAATGCTGTTTACGTCGCACCGACAAATGCTTTAGTAGAACAACAAACAGAAGCCGCCAAAGAGTTTGTCTGTTCGGCAGGTTTATCTCATGTTGTTAAAGCTGCTACTGCTAAAGAGATTAAATCATGGCCTGATGATAAGGTTGGCAAACGTCCGGGTGAAAAGTTGTACAATGTGCTACGAAATCCTGCGACAGTTTTTGATGATGTTGGTGCTAATCAACCAATCCTGCTGGTGACAAACCCGGATATTTTCTATTACGCTACTTTTTTTGGTTACAATCGACTAGACCGGGTTAACTTAGCTAGTAGTTTTTTCACAACATTTGGAACTATCATTTTTGATGAGTTTCACCTCTATGATGCTAAACAGTTAGTTGGATTGTTGTTTTATCTTGCCTATTCTCATATTTTTGGCTTTTTCCAATATGGACATCGAATAGTTCTTTTAACAGCAACACCTGAAAAAGCTTGTGAAGCAGCGTTGTCAAGCTTAAAAGCAAAGGGTGTGAGAATTGCATGGATTGATGGCGAAAGTAGTAATGGTAATCTTTTGCCTTCGCAAACAACAGTTAATCTTGAATTAAGACCGCAACCTGATAAAGATGAATGGTTGAATGAACTGATGAACGAAGTAGTCAAATGTTTGCGAGAAAAACCAGATCGCAATGGTGCGGTTATTCTTGATTCTCTTGACAATATCAATCGTTTATCTAACTTACTGCAACAAAAAGGATTAGGCGATCGTATTGGGCGAATTACTGGCCCAGCACCTAAACCAGACAGAAAACGAGCGATGCAATGCCAGATAATTTTAGCAACTAGCACGGTAGATGTTGGTTTTAATTTTGAAAGGGAACCTGTACCTAGTAGACAAAATCTAGATTGGTTGATTTTTACAGCACGCGATCGCGCTTCTTTTTGGCAAAGATTGGGAAGAGTTGGACGGGTGTTAGGTAAGTCTGAAACGGATATTCCTTCAGAAGCGATCGCATACTTACCTTCTCTCGCTTGGGAACAAGGTTTAAGTTCTCTCAACTGTTCGGGAGGACGGGAAGCACTTAAACAAATACTCGATAATCTTCCCTGTATGGACAAACCTTTTTTATTAGCTTATTGGCGATCGGAAGCATTTCTAGAGATTGCTCGTCCGTTGCTGGAAATGGAAGGAATGCTAGAAAATCAAACTGGTAGTGAATTTATTACGCAACTTTTCGAGACTTTACAAAAGACTCTGGGCGGAAATCGCACCTGGGAACATTACCGTTACAGGATGCGCGTTTTAAAAGGTGCAGAAGAAATTGCTAAAACTGCTGAAAAAACTCTCAAGCGTGAGTGGAAATACATCAAAAACGGTCAAGCTTTTGTGAAAAAATTTTTAGAGGTACATTATCCAGAGGAATTTGAGGATTTAAAAGCGGGATACACAAAGATAGAAGAGTACGAGGAGCTTTTTCAAGATGATCCTGAAGCTGCTGCTAATTTGAAAGAATTCGCTCAAATTTGGAGTGCTAGCTATGCACCACTATTTCAATTCCGTTCCAGTCTGTTTGCAAGTATTCCCATTCGCGATCCTAAAGGTCTTTTACTGGATGAATCAGAAGAGACAGTTTTAGATCCTACTCATCTATTACGTTACTATGAGTTTGTTCAGAACGGGGAATTTATTGAAGTAATTTCTCGCGCTAAAACAACCTATGAGTTGAGTTTTCGCTTGCGTTATCAGGGAAAACATCAAGAGTTTGTCAATAAAGAACTCAACAAATTGACTGCTTTCTCTAATTGCAGAATTACGCGAATGCAAGGGGGTGCGATTTCGCCAACTCCTCTGCTGAAAGAAATCGAAAAACATTTGCTACCTGGGGTTATCATTTGCCCGATCGCTAATGCTGCTGCTATTTACCAATTGCAAAAAGAAAGAATTATTTCCTATCCAATTTTTGTTGTTTGTAATGATAAGGAGAAAGAATACAAATTTTTACCCGGATTAGCAGGCATTCTTGCTATGGCAATGAAGAGTAAGCAGCTACGTCTGCCTGATAATGAACCTTTAATTGTTTAGCTCATTATACTCAAAGTAAAAAACTCGCACTAATGGTTCGAGAAAGCGAACTAGGAAAAAATTAGATTATGGCTCTCATTAATCCCAATCAATCCTATACTTTTAGCAGCTATTTTGAGATGTGTATCGATCCTCAAGATTTAGCTGAAGAATTTGGCTATACCTTTAGCCGAAAACGCCTCAATTTACCTCAATATCAGGGTAATCTGGATCGATTAAAAGAATTACAAGAAAGACTTTATGAGATTCTGCCATACTTTAATTTAGCTACTGAAAGAAGTCGCCGAGAAGTATTGGTTTCACCAATTATTTTAGATTTAGTTCACTATACTAAATCTGAAGTGAGAATCGAATATCAAATCAAAGTAAATGAATATTTACAAGGTTATTTTGATTATTTAATCAAAAATCGCAATAATCTTTTAGTAGTTGAAGCCAAAAGGGAAAACTTAGATTATGGGATGACTCAACTTTTTGCTGAATTGATTGCTTTAGACAGATGGCAAGATAATCAGCAACAAACTCACCTAATTGGTGCAGTTACCACAGGTAAGATTTGGCAATTTTCCCAACTACAGCGTAGCAAAAAACATTTAGATCAAGGGCTTGATATTTATCGTGTTATTGAAGATTTAGATACCTTAATGCGAATTCTAGTTCAAGCTGTTATTTAATCTGTCTAAAACCCGCTCTATTAGAACAGATGAATTTACAAATTTACTTTCTTAAATCATTAAATTGATGAATAACCCCATTACAGAAACCTACAAAAATCTTATGCTAGAAGTAAAACAAAGAATTTACTCTGCTCAATATGAAGCATTAAAAGCAGTTAATCAAGAATTAATTGCTCTTTACTGGGATATTGGCAAGATGATTGTTACTCATCAACAGCAAGCTAGTTGGGGTAAATCAATCGTGGAACAACTGGCAAAAGATTTGCAGGCAGAATTCCCTGGTATTGGTGGATTCTCGGCAGCTAATCTTTGGCGAATGCGGCTTTTCTACGAAACTTATACGCAAAATGAAAAACTCGCACCAATGGTGCGAGAAATTGGTTGGACTCACAATATCGTCATTCTCGAAAAGTGTAAAAATGACTTAGAGCGAGAGTTTTATATCAAGATGACTCGCAAATTTGGTTGGACAAAAAATGTTTTAATCCACCAAATTGAGAATCAAACTTATGAAAAGACTCTGCTTAATCAAACTAATTTCGATCGCTCTCTACCAGAGGAAATCCGCGATCGGGCCAAACTAGCAGTTAAGGATGAGTACACTTTTGATTTTTTGGAATTGGGAGACGAGTATAGCGAACGGCAGCTAGAACAAGCAATTTTAGCCAAAGTCGAGCCATTCCTAAAAGAAATGGGTGGTATGTTTGCTTTTATTGGCAGTCAGTATCGCTTGGAAATTAGCGATCGCGAATATTTTATTGATTTGATGATGTATCACCGTCAGCTGAAGTGTTTAGTTGCTATTGAGCTAAAAACAGGTGAATTTTTACCTGAGTATGTTGGCAAAATGCAATTTTATTTAGCTGCTTTGGATGATAAAATAAAGTTACCCGATGAAAATTCTGCTATAGGTATTATCCTGTGTAAATCTAAGGATAAAACGATTGTCGAGTATGCACTGAAGGAATCAAATAAACCAATTGGTGTTGCTACTTATCAAGTCGTTTCTAAATTGCCTGAAGAACTAAAAAATCAGCTTCCTGCACCAGAACAAGTTGCCAAGCTATTAGATGGGATTGAGCGATGAATTAGGCTCAATTTACTTCAAGATCATCAAGAATGTATAACAACCTACAGTGAAAATCACCCATCCCATTATTCCACACCATCAAAAATGCCTCATAGCTTAGTCCTCCACCTCGTTCCCCAATCCCCAATTCCGCCGCAATTCCTCACCGGAAGACACTTACACGCTTTATTTTTCAATTTGGTTAGTTCGGTCGATCGCAAATTGGGAGACTACCTGCACCAGTCCACCGCTGACAAAGCTTTCACCGTCAGTCCCCTACAACCACAGCACCGCCAAATTAAACCGGGAATAAAAGAAAATACCCTGCAATGGGAACATCAAAAGGCAATTCCCACCGGGACGTCTTGTTGGTGGCGGATTTCCCTACTGGATGATACCTTATTCAGCCAGTTAACTCAACTGTGGTTAAATATCAATCCGGAACATCCTTGGCATCTTGGCCCAGCGGATTTATATATTACCAGAATTCTGGGAACTCCGCAAGCAAATCAACCTTGGGCGAATGCTAATAGTTATGCCGAAATCTATCAACAAGCAAGCGAAACTAATCGGGTAATTTCTCTTAATTTTGCTACGCCAACGGCTTTTCGGCAAGGACAATTCGATACGGCACTTCCGGCTAGGGAATGCGTGTTTAATAGTTTGTTGCATCGGTGGAATAAATATAGTCAAATTGAGATCGATAGTATTGCGATCGAATCTATTTTTCCCAGCTTTGTTGATATCCGGACTGAAGTTTTGGCAGACTCACGGAGCAAGTTTATCGGCATTGTGGGAGAAGTGGTTTATCGATTGCTGGGTGATGTAGAACCTTTGGCAATTAAGCAGATTAATGCTTTGGCAGATTTTGCCCTTTACAGTGGAGTTGGTAGAAAAACTCCAATGGGAATGGGGATGACTAGAAGATTATTAACTTCTCACTCTAAATAATACCAAATTATGAACGAAATTGAATACATTCCGATTGCGGCACTTAACCAGTATGCCTATTGTCCGCATCGTTGTTGGCGAATGTTTTGTGCTGGCGAATTTGTCGATAATCAGTACACCATTGAAGGAACGAGTTTGCACGATCGCGTTCACACTCTCAGTCAAGAAAGCCGAGATGATATGCAGCAAATTCGGGCAATTTGGCTGAAGTCAGAACAGTACAATTTGATTGGTAAATCGGATTTAATTGAATCTGTTGATGGTGAATTATATCCCGTTGAATATAAGCGGGGAAAGAAAGGAGAATGGGATAACGATGAGTTACAAGTTTGCGCCCAAGCCCTTTGTTTAGAAGAAATGACTGGGCAAATAATTAAGCAAGGTTATGTTTATTATGCTCAATCTCATCAACGACAATTAGTAGAAATTTCAGAAAGTTTGAGAAAAGAGGCGATCGCAAATATTTCTGATATCAAAAATTTACTCGTAACGGGGAAAATGCCTATTCCAGTTTATAGCAAGCGCTGTCAAGGATGTAGCCTTTCTGAACAATGTTTGCCCCAAGCGGCTAAAAAGGTTAGTCGCTATGAAGAATAGTTATTGATCATTCGTCATTTGAATTAATTGAGGTGAAAAATGGGAACGCTTTATATCACTCAAGATGATGTGTTTATCGGCAAAATTGATGAACGCTTAATCGTAAAAGCCAACAATAAAATATTACAAGATGTGCCGTTAATTCATTTGGATGGTGTAGTGATTTTGGGACGGGCGACTATTTCTCCGGCTGCGATCGCAGAATTGTTGCAACGGAAGATACCACTAACTTTTATGACGGACACTGGTAAGTATTTAGGTAAATTGGAACCTGAATTAACTAAGAATATATTCGTGCGAAATGCTCAATGGAAAGCAGCGGGTGAAACTTCCCAAGCTATTCATGCAGTAAAGGGCTTTATTCGGGGTAAGTTGAAGAATTATCGCACTACTTTATATCGTCATCAAAAGAAACATCCAGAAGTTAATCTGGATTCGGCAATTACTCAGATTGGAAATACGATCGCAAAATTGGAAAAAACCGAAACCATTGACTCCTTGCGAGGTTTGGAAGGTGCGGGAAGTAGCGTTTATTTTGGTGTATTTAATCAGCTAATTCGAGTAGATGGATTCACTTTTCAACCCAGACATCGACCCGCTACCGACCCGGTAAATTCCTTACTCAATTTTGGTTATACTTTGTTGCGTCATGACGTGGAAAGTGCGATTAATATTGTAGGATTTGACCCTTATTTAGGATATCTCCATCTTCAGCGTTACGGACGAGTGGGATTGGCATTTGATTTAATGGAAGAATTTCGATCGCTAGTCGTAGATGCGATCGTTTTTCATGCTATCAATAATCGAATTCTCACTTTAAATGATTTTACTACCGAACCGATTAGTAATGTGATGCGATTATCAGATACCGGACGGCGTGAGTTTCTCAAATTGTATGCTCAAAAGAAACAATCAGAGTTTAAGCATCCGGTTTTGGGACGCAAATGCACTTATCAAGAAGCCTTTGAAATTCAGGCGCGATTTTTAGCGAAATACTTGATGGGAGAAATAGATAAGTATCCCCCTTTAGTGATGAGGTAAAACGAAGGAATCGGTAGTGGGTAATTGCAAAAATATCACCAACTACCAATGACCAATCACAAATGACTAATGACCAATGAGTAATATGCACATCCTGATTTCTTACGATATTCCAGAAGATAGTCGTCGGACAAAAATTCACAAGATTCTCAAATCCTACGGACAATGGATGCAGTACAGCGTGTTCGAGTGCGCCGATCTGACGGAAACCCAATATGCTAAACTGCGATCGCGTTTGAACAAACTCATTAAACCAGAAGAAGACAGCATCCTCTTTTTTCCTCTGTGTGTTTGTTGTCAGCGGAAAATCGATCGCATCGGCGGCGAAGTCCCAGCAGACAGGACTATATTTTTTGCCTAGTTTGCGACCGACAGCAGGTGTCAAAATTCAGTAGCAAAATTTTTTGGCTGAAATCCTTATCCTGTAATGGTTTGATGCCTCCGGGCTAAAAAATAGGCGGTCGCAAAGTCTGAAAGCTTTACTAGCTAAGGCTTAGAGGTTAATCGGAAGAAGCGATAATTGACAAGTCGAAGCCCGAAATGGTACTTTTAGTCTAGTCGGTCGCAAGAGAACCTTGAAAACTAAATACAGTAAGGCTTCCAGTATCGGGCCGTTGCAACTAACAATAATCCCTATTAGGGATTGAAACTACTGCCTTTCGGATGGAACCCCGATCGCTGGCAATGAGTTGCAACTAACAATAATCCCTATTAGGGATTGAAACTTGCCTGAACCTAAACCGGACTTAATGAAAGTAATTGTGTTGCAACTAACAATAATCCCTATTAGGGATTGAAACTAAGGATGAGATGAAACTACAGAAAATCATCAATGAAGTTGCAACTAACAATAATCCCTATTAGGGATTGAAACCTCGTGGCTCGATAACTTTTACTTCTGCTATTCAGTTGCAACTAACAATAATCCCTATTAGGGATTGAAACTATTTGTAAATTTTGATAGGCACCGCAAGAGCGAGTTGCAACTAACAATAATCCCTATTAGGGATTGAAACTGGATGATTTTTTAAAATCTCTTAAAGAAACAATTGTTGCAACTAACAATAATCCCTATTAGGGATTGAAACTTTTTCTCCTATCTTCATGCTAAGGATAGCGAATTTCGCCCTTTATGTTGCAACTAACAATAATCCCTATTAGGGATTGAAACAGTGCTGATCGCATTGGCAATCAACCTCCTCATCAAGGTTGCAACTAACAATAATCCCTATTAGGGATTGAAACGGATATATGAAGGAGAGTAGCGATCGCATTCCCAGGTTGCAACTAACAATAATCCCTATTAGGGATTGAAACTTAACTGTTACGGCTACGGTAACAGCTACCACTGGAATTCGTTGCAACTAACAATAATCCCTATTAGGGATTGAAACTTAACTGAGTTATGCCACTCCCAAGTATTAAAAGTGTTGCAACTAACAATAATCCCTATTAGGGATTGAAACAAACTGTAAATTACAGATGTAAGAGGTGTAAAATGGGTTGCAACTAACAATAATCCCTATTAGGGATTGAAACCGGCTAGTAACGGCGGCGATCGCTTACTTTTCAATTGTTGCAACTAACAATAATCCCTATTAGGGATTGAAACGCCCCGAAAGCTGGTGCGAGTGACGGGGATGGGTTGCAACTAACAATAATCCCTATTAGGGATTGAAACATCTGCGGACAAGTACGGCGAAAGATTACCGCCCCGTAGTCCGAGTTGCAACTAACAATAATCCCTATTAGGGATTGAAACGCCCTCCCCACAATTACCGTAAAAATACTTATTCCGTTGCAACTAACAATAATCCCTATTAGGGATTGAAACTTAGAGGATGAAAGTTGGACGGTAGACGAGAAAGTTGCAACTAACAATAATCCCTATTAGGGATTGAAACAATTTTGCTGACATTTCATTACCTCTTTCTTAATTCGTTGCAACTAACAATAATCCCTATTAGGGATTGAAACAAAGGTGAGTGGAAATGCTCGAATACATTCGACGTGTTGCAACTAACAATAATCCCTATTAGGGATTGAAACAAAGTTGCTTGGAACAATCCAAAAGAAGGTTTACCGTTGCAACTAACAATAATCCCTATTAGGGATTGAAACAGCGGATCGTCATCTTTTGCTATCAAGGCTTGTAATGGTTGCAACTAACAATAATCCCTATTAGGGATTGAAACCAAATTTCTTTACCCTTGGCAAATGTAAAAGTGGGGGTACTTCGTTGCAACTAACAATAATCCCTATTAGGGATTGAAACGGGCTGCTGCGAGTGCGATTATTTCTGCTGGAAGTACGTTGCAACTAACAATAATCCCTATTAGGGATTGAAACTTATTTATTCCGAATTTGATTTTACAACTAGGCTTAATTATTTACAAAATTCTCCGAAAACACTATATTATAATTAACCAAATTAATCCTTCAATCTAAAATCTAAAATCCAAAATCTAAAATCTAAAATCGAATGACTGTATTTCCTTACGACCAATTTGCCAAAGATTACCTCAAAGAATTGTTATCACCATTAGGAGAAATAGAAACAAGCCGTAATATTGCTGGTGAAGTTCGAGAAATCGATGTTTGGTTTGCGCCTGGGGCAGAAGTTACGAATGCAAGCCAATTAGGATTATTAGGACGTTTAGCAGCTACGGCAGCAATTTTTGAACCTTTTCGGAATGCTATAGACTTGGGTGATGTTCGTAGCTGTATGGGCAAATTGTTCGATGTTTTCGCTTTATTAGAACGTCAAGCAAGACGAAATAACACCCGTATAGAGGAGACAGATTTACCTCATCTGTGGATAATTTCACCCACTGCCTCAGAATCATTGCTAGCAGGTTTTGGGGCTACACTCGATCTAGATAACTGGGGTGGCGGAGTTTATTTTCTTCACGCACACCTGAAAACCGCAATTGTGGTTATTCACCAACTACCACCAACGCCAGAAACCCTTTGGTTAAGAATTTTAGGAAAAGGCAGAGTGCAGCAACAAGCAATTGATGAATTAGCTGCACTTCCAGAGAATGACCCGTTACGGGGTGTAGTGTTGGAGTTGTTAATTAATCTCAAGACTATATTAGAAATAAGCCAAAACTTAGAACCGGAGGAGGAAAATTTAATTATGCGTTTATCACCACTTTACGAACAACGTTTAGCTGAAGCTACTCAACAAGGTATCGAACAAGGCATCGAACAAGGTATCGAGCAAGGTATCGAGCAAGGTGTTCGCCAAGGACAGCGAATTTTTATAGAAAATTTATTGAAGGCAAAATTTGGGGAATTGGATGAGGAGCTAATAGGAATTATTGAGCCTTTGTTAACATTACCGCCAGAAAATTCTACTGCCTTGTTGTTAAATTTATCTCGTGCGGAATTGTTGGCAAGGTTTAATTAAATTTTTTAGGGTGGGAAAAAAGAAACCCGGTTTCTTTAAGAAACCGGGTTTCTGGGTTATTAAAACAACATCCCTATTTATAGGTAAAAACAAATACTCAAACGCCACATTAAGTTCCGTCTACCAAGTTCAGTCTAAAATCTAAAATTTAAAATCTAAAATCGAGATATCCAGCCAAAAGCTAAAAAATGGTCACCATCGTCGTCATCATCAACACGCTGATCGCTCTAATCAACTTCTACATTGCTTGGCGAATCTGGAAACTGCGGCGCGTCATCGCCAATGCCACCAAAGCCATACTAGCAGCCGATCGCAATACCCATAACGTACTTTACGGCGCACCCATCCCGATTACCCAAGGAAAAAAAGGCATCGCGGCATTGCGGAAACAGCATCAGGGATTAGTAATAAAGCTTCAGCAATTCAAACAAGTTCTCCTTTTGCTAGGCTTCGGGCAGAGAATATGGCAAACCAGAAACCCAATGGCAAGGCAATCCAAATATGCCAACAAAGCCAGGATATTTCCCTTAAAAGCCAAAAAAGTCAAATAAAAGCTAAAATTAAACACCGAACATTTTCAGAATGTAAGATATTTCATCATAGTAAAATCTCTCTTACCGATCGTTGCTCGTTTAGAAACCCGCCTAAAATGGGTTTAAGGATAGAGACCTGAAAAATGTCTGAGAAAAATACTGGTTCCTTTATTGGCGGTATGCTGCTAGGTGCAGCGGTTGGTACGATAACTGGCTTACTGTTAGCACCTCGCAGCGGTAAAGAAACCCGACATCTGCTCAAAAAATCCGCCGAAGCTATCCCGGAGTTAGCGGAAGACCTCTCAAGCAGCGTACAATTACAAGCCGATCGCCTTTCCGAAACAGCGCTGCGAAACTGGGATGAAACCTTAATCCGACTCAAAGAAGCGATCGCAGCCGGATTAGAAGCCAGTTCCAAAGAAAGACAATCATTTGAAAAAACAGAAACCGCCACTGGAGAAAAACGTTCAACTCAAGATAGCTTAGAAGAGTTATACACCAACTCCTATGCCCCAGTCACTAATCTAACCAACCAAGACTTATCGCCCAAAGAAACTGATTCAGAAAATTAATCCCTGCTTTATACCCCTGGATTCATACCTGGGGTCAATCTAAAAATCTAAAATCTAAAATCTAAAATCTAAAATCGATCGACCTTTTGTGATAGACCCCATCTTCTGGTTAGGACTTTCCATTCTGCTAGTTGCCGTCAGCCTCACCGCTGTTCTAGTGGCGGCATTACCAGCATTGCAGGAAATCGCTAGGGCAGCCCGCAGCATCGAAAAATTAGCAGACACCTTATCTCGCGAACTGCCACCCACCCTAGAAGCAATTCGCCTCACGGGGATGGAAATTAGCGACTTAACCGATGATGTCAGCGATGGAGTCAAAAGTGCCAATCAAACCGTCAAACAAGTCGAACAAGGGGTAGTATCAGCCAAAAACCAAGCTAAAAAAGTCCAACTCACCACCCGCAGCGTCTTTTCCGGTGTCAAAGCAGCTTGGAAAACCTTTACCCGTACTCCTCCCAGTCCCCCACCAATCAGGCGATCGAATTCCTCTCCCCTTCCCCCCTCTCAACGCAATAGCGTAGACTTTCCAGAATCAACAATTCGTTCCGAACATAACCGAGAGGGATAGAGGGGAAAAGGGGAAAATTCAAAATTCAAAATTCAAAATTCAAAATTAAATCTTCATCCTTCACACTTCATCCTTTTAATTTGATATAAGCAATTGCTTGCCGCCAAATAATTATTGACTCGCTGTTTTCATCAATTAAAGAAATGCAAGTAGGGTCTTGCCAACGGACTTGACCACTTAGCAAGTCGCCAGTCATCAGTTTAATATCAACTTGTTTTTCTTCTTTAATAAAACTTTGCAGTTGACGAGTGCTAGGTAAGCCAGTATCGAATCCTGTAGTCATAGCTGAAATATGATGATGATAATTGATTGGCGATCGGTCATCACTCACTGGCAACTACCGAAAGTAAATGACCAATGACTGGTGACAAATGACAAATAGAGGACAATATAAATGGTAATCGAGTTTACGAAGTATCACGGTTTAGGTAACGATTTCATTCTGATCGATAATCGCACCTCCTCCGAACCAGTAGTGACACCAGAAGAAGCGATAAAATTATGCGATCGCCACTTTGGTATCGGTGCAGATGGCGTGATCTTTGCCTTACCCGGACAAGATGGCACCGACTACACCATGCGAATTTTCAACTCGGATGGCTCAGAACCAGAAATGTGCGGCAATGGCATCCGGTGCTTAGCTAAGTTTATCGCCGATCTCGAAGGAATCTCAAGTCAATCGGTTTCCTATCGCATTCATACTCTCGCCGGGGTGATGGTACCCAAACTGCAAACTAACGGTCAAGTTACCGTAGATATGGGATTACCCCGACTCCTAGCGGCTGAAATTCCCACCACCCTTTCTGCTGGCGACCAGAAGGCGATCGACATACCCTTAGAAGTAGACGATCGAACTTGGAATGTCACCTGCGTCAGCATGGGCAATCCTCACTGTATTACTTTTGTCGAAGACGTAGCAGCCATTCCCCTAGAAAATATTGGCCCTAAATTCGAGCATCACCCGGTTTTCCCCCAACGCACGAATACCGAATTTATTCAAGTGGTGCGGCGAGATTATTTAAAAATGCGTGTTTGGGAAAGAGGCGCTGGCATCACTTTAGCTTGCGGTACTGGTGCTTGCGCGTCCTTAGTCGCCGGCGTACTGAATGGAAAATGCGATCGCAAAGCCACTGTTGAGTTACCCGGTGGCCCACTAGAAATCGAATGGTCGGAAATAGACGATCGAGTTTACATGACCGGCCCAGCCCAGTTGGTCTTTACTGGTAAACTCTAATCTTTATCCTAGCCCCTTTTTAAAACTCATCTCGCTCTTAGCCCCCCTGCTTAAAAAGGGGGGTTGGGGGGATCTAAATTAAATAATAATATGATAAAATTTTCCAGTTAATTTAAATCTCAGAGCGCTACAAAAAACACAGAGGTTTTAATGAGCAGTGGTATTTTTTTAATTAAAGATAATAACCAATTAATTGAAATGAACGAAGCTCCTTATCAATTAGAATACGAACTACAAAAATTATTAGAAACTTACCCCAATTTGTTACCCGGTGACCAAATAGATAGTATCAATCCCCGAAGATGGCTATTAGTTAAACCTGAAATGGGCGTACCATGCGAAGCAAATGGTTATGACCGCTGGGCTGTAGATCATTTATTTCTCGATCAAGATGGAATTCCTACTTTTGTAGAAGTTAAGCGCAGCACCGATACGCGCATCCGTCGAGAAGTTGTTGGCCAAATTCTTGACTATGCAGCTAATGCCATAGTTTACTGGCCAATTGATAGAATTAGGTCTCAGTTTGAATCAAATCTAAAACCGGAAGATTCCGAACAAAAACTAAAAGAATTACTTGGCGATGATGCTGACACATCTAATTATTGGGAACAAGTTAACAGTAATTTGTTAGCAGGTAAAATACGCCTGATTTTTGTTGCCGATAAAATCCCGCCGGAACTTCAGCGTATAGTGGAATTTCTACATCAACAAATGAATCCGGCCAAAGTTTTTGCTATTGAAATTAAACAATATATGGAACAAGGTAATAAAATTCTTGCTTCCAGGGTAATTGGTCAGACAATAGATGTAAAAAATCCCGAATATTCTAAAAAGATAAAAAACCAGTGGGATGAGTCACGCTTGTTTGACAAAATAAAATCCCAAGGTGAAGAAGGATACGATCAAGTTTTGGTTGCTCAAAAAATCTGTGAGTGGGTGAACAAACACGGTATTTTTGAAATTGAGTGGAGCCAAGGTAACACGGGAGGCTTTTATTTAACTTTAAATCATCAAAATATCAAGTTCAAACCAGCCTCATTATGGGCCGAAAAATCATCTAAAGAACCATATGCAGTCATTCAGTTTGAATTTGGAGAATTAAAATCTAAGCCCGTCTTTCAGGAAAAAAATAAACGCTTAGATTGGTTAAATAAACTAAATCAAATTTCTGGTATTTCTATATCTAACGATAAAATAGAAGGATATCCAAAACAAAGCTTGTCTATTTTTAAAGAAGAGGCTATTCTACAACAACTTTTTCAAACGTTAGACTGGGTAGCTGAAGAAATCAAAGCATCCTAATAGTTTATGGGTTATACAGAAACCCGGTTTCTTAAAGAAACCGGGTTTCTATCCAGCTTCAATGAACTGGAAACTGCTGTATTTATAATAATATTTTTTGGCTATTATTCAACCTCAATTAAATTTTTGATAAACTTCCCATACTCCTCTTTCATTGGCAATTCATCATCAATTTTAATTCGTCGCCGCTTAGTGAAAACCTCTTTATTCTCAATCGGATTAAACCCAACTTTCTCATATTCTTCCCAATACAAACCTACTCCTCGACGTTGCCAATTAGGTAGATCGTTAAAATTTATCCCATATTGAAATAGCAACTCATTTTTAAAGCCAACCGACTTATTTTCCAGGATAGCCGTTGCTTCCCCCACACTTTTACCAGCTTTTCTTAAAGTCCAATAACACCAACCATTTAAAGCACAACGAGTAGCATCTGCTTGACGCCAAAGAAAATAATCGATAACTTGAGATTTATTTGCACCTAGCCAAACTCGGCTATCAAAATTTACGACAATTTGGGCGGCGTGAGTAAATGTAGCGGTAGCGATGCTGGCAGAAATTGAGATGATTTTTTCCAAACTGCGATCGAATAAATCCCACTCTGGCGAAAACAGCACGGAAATTTCATCGCTTTCGGTATAAGCGTAAATTCCTTGCATTTCTTCCAGCACCGCTTTAGCAGTTTGTACCATTAGTTCGTGAAATTTCGAGTCAAACGGCTTTTCAAAACGGGACTCGGTGAAGCGGGAAAAACTGCGCCCATCCAAGCGAACAACCGTCCAAGCACCTGGTAACAAACGCAAAGAGTGGAAATACTCCAGCGATCGCATTTGTCGTTCAAAACTATCTCGATCCATTTACTTCAAGTTATATCGTTCGGACTGGTAGTAGGTAGTAGGCGAAAAAGAAAATCATCCAACTACCCACTACCCACTACCCACTTACAACTCTTCTAAAATGGCACTAAAACCATTGCTATTCATTTTTTCCAACATTTCCTCAGCTTCTTGCCGATCGCTATAAGCAC
The DNA here is from genome assembly GCA_036703985.1 of Leptolyngbyaceae cyanobacterium. GTDB lineage: Bacteria > Cyanobacteriota > Cyanobacteriia > Cyanobacteriales > Aerosakkonemataceae > DATNQN01. The sequence continues at coordinate 86,059 of DATNQN010000002.1, read as the reverse complement.
CTACCTGGATTACCGATCGACCATTGTAACGACTGCGAAAAGCCCCCGGTACCATCGATCGCACTAATCTTTGCTGACGGGGACTACTGGCATCTACCACCACTCGGTAACGCATTCCCAATGCGATCGCGCGATTAGTAGAGGAACGAGAATTACTTACCTCTGGCGCAACTCCTACATTGCTTGAACTAGTCAAACGGGGGTTACTCTGAGATATCCCGATCGTAGACATACTCGCGTTACCGATCGGGATTTCCGACCCCGGAACGGGTAATAAACCGGGCTGTACCCCCGAATCGGGAAGCGTGCGCCTACCCGGAGTCGAAGATTCTCTATAATTTACGTTAATTGGTGAATTATTCGACGATTCCAAAACTAAAGACGATGGATCGACGGTATTCTGCGATGCTGAGGATGGGGGAGTAATATCTAAAGGATGTCTTTGGTTAGCGGAAGATGGTGTGGGAAGCGCCCTTACATTAGTCCGGCGAGTAGCGCGAGTGCGGCGAGTGCGGCGAGTAGCGCGAGTGCGGCGAGTACGAGACCTGCTTACCTGCTGGGGAGGAGATGAAGATACCGAAATCGTACTATTCACTGGTGCGGGTACGGCAATTTGCACCGCCGTTGTAGGGGTATCCCTATTGCTTGACCTAATTTCTCTGGCATCAGGCAAACTAGTCACAACTGTAGGCGGTATTTCTCCTTGTGCGGTTTCCGACACAGATGGGTTAGTTTGAGCAACCGTTCCCGCTAAATCCAAACGTCCCGCAGTCCGACCCCTACCCATTTCATTCCCAAATGCGGAAATAATTTGAGTAGCTTTCGTAGCGTTGATTTCAAAGCGCCCGTTATTGCGAAAGACGTTTCCCCCTGGTTGTCCCGATGTTCCCAGATCCGGACGGGCTTGCGTAATTGCCACTAAACCATCTCTGGTATTTCTTTCGATCGTATTTCCTCGCAAAATCGGCTGCGCCTTACCTTGCACTACAACCCCATCGGTGTTTTCGACAATCCGATTTTCAATCAGTAACGGTGCGGCATTTTGGCCGATGTTAATGCCAAATCCGGTTTTTTCAAAGACATTTGCCCTGATTTCCGGTTGGGAATTATTAAAAACGGTAATTCCATTTGCCCCATTATTAACAAAATAATTGTTGCGAATTAGGGGCTTGCTATTACCGGTCACCGAAATACCATCGTGAGTATTTTCAGTAAAAGTATTATCGGCAACTACTGGATTGCTAGACTCGATCCATAAACCGTAACCCCGGCGGTTAGGATTTGTAATCGTTACTCCGGCAATTCCCGCGTTGTTTGCTGCCAGAACAGCGATATTTTGACGGGCAAAAGTGGGACTGATAAAAAGAGCCCCTCCTTTGATGACGATCCCGCGCCCTTTGCTAGAAGGATCGCCTTGAATTGTCACCCCTGGCTTTAATTCGATCGGAAAAGTTTCCCCACTTTCGGTGCTGTAAACTCCTGGCGCAAGTACGATTACTGTATTAGACTGAGCTACTCGCAGTGCTTGGGTAATCGTTTTAAAAGGAGCGCGATCGCTACCATTCCCAGTACTATCGTTACCCGTATTGGCATTTACATACAACTGAGTACTGGTAGAGGTTTGTTCTGAATCTTGAGCAATTAATTGATGTGGCGTTTGAGTTTTTCCCCATCCTACCTCAGTAGCGATCGCGCTACTATCGGTCAGCCAAAGGGGTATGCTAGTGGCTAATCCCAAACTCGCGATCGTCCAAAAACACCTTGCACCCCTTTTAGGTGGGATTTTCAGATGCAGCTGTTGAAGGGAAACAGTTTTTCGCTCAAATAATCGGTGTTGGAAATACACAGCTACCGTTCCTCCTAGAATTTGGTGAAGGTACAAGAGTTTTTTTGCCCCTGACGATCGACACTTATTTTATATTTTTCCTTGACCGAGTGGGAGTCGGGGTAAAGGGGCTAGGGACTAGGGGCTAGGGGCTAGGGAAGAGAGAAGAAGGGGAGAGGGAAAGAGAAAGGAGCAGGGGGCAGGGGCAAAGGGAGAATTTGTTAAGTCTAACTCTTGAATTCTGAATTCTGAATTCTGACTCCTAACTTCATCCTTCATACTTTATCCTTCCCCCAAGCCCCCTTCCTTGATAAAACATAATAGTTACGCGCTTTTAATCACCTTGGAGTTGTTTCGATGGGCGATCGCTATAGCCAAAAAAAGCCGTTCCCAGACTTGCCCGCACAAGCACAGCCTGCTGTTTGCCGGATTTTGGATGCCAACTTAGATCGCGCCCGCGAAGGTTTGCGAATCGTGGAAGAGTGGTGTCGTTTCGGGCTAGATAGCGCTGAATTGGCAGGGGAATGCAAGCAGATGCGGCAAGAAATTGCCAGATGGCATACCCAGGATTTGAGGGCATTTCGAGATACTGTTGGAGATGTCGGTACAGAACTAACTCATCCTCAAGAAGAAAGCCGATCGGGTATCGGGCAATTGTTGCAAGCTAACCTCTGTCGGATCGAAGAAGCTTTCCGAGTTTTGGAAGAATACGGCAAGCTTTATCAAACAGAGATGGGGGCGACTTTTAAGCAAATGCGTTATCGGGTTTATACCTTAGAAAGCAATTTGCTGGGCTACCACCGTCAGCAAAAACTGCTGCGAAGCCATCTGTACTTGGTGACATCGGTTTCCGATAACTTGTTGCCCGTTGTAGAAGCTGCCCTGCAAGGTGGATTGAGTTTGGTACAGTATCGGGATAAAAATTCCGATGACGACGTGCGGATCGACGCCGTACAAAAACTGCGGAAGTTATGTCGCGTCTACGATGCTTTGTTTATCGTCAACGACCGAGTTGATTTGGCGTTGGCGGTGGATGCGGATGGGGTGCATCTGGGACAGCAAGATATGCCGATCGCAGTTGCTCGTCAACTACTTGGCCCCCATCGTCTGATCGGTCGTTCTACCACTAATCCAGAGGAAATGCAACGGGCGATCGCAGAAGGTGCTGATTACATCGGTGTAGGGCCAGTATACGACACTCCCACCAAGGTAGGTAAAGCTGCCGCAGGCTTAGATTTCGTGCGCTACGCAGCATCTCAAGCTTCCATTCCTTGGTTTGCGATCGGTGGCATCGACCCTACTAATTTAAACGATGTTCTATCCGCAGGTGCAGAACGAATCGCCGTAGTCAGAGCAATTATGCAGGCAGAACAGCCCACTTTAGTGACTCAGTACTTCATCTCTCAACTCACCCGCGTCCAAACTATGCGAACTGTAAAAGGACAATTACCTCAGTCCTATGTCTAGTGAAATCAACGTGCGAGTAAATGGGGAATCCCGTACTTGTTCCCCAGCGATCAAATTACCCGATTTTTTGGAAAATCTGGGTTTCAATCTCCGCTTAGTTGCCGTCGAGTACAACGGTGAAATCCTGCACCGCCAATTTTGGCCAGAAACTGAAGTGCAGCCAGGGGACAATATTGAAGTAGTGACGATCGTAGGAGGCGGCTAGTGTATCTGTTGCCAGGATTTTCTGACGCTTCCAGTACCAAGATAGGGAGGTGGGGGGATGGGGAGATGGGGAGATGGGGAAATAAATACAATTAATTTTCATCCTTCATCCTTCAGACTTCATCCTTCATCCTTTCCCCAGCCCCTAATTACTCTAGGGGAATCAAAATTAAACATTAAAAATTAAAAAATTAAACATTTTTGATTTTTAATAACCAAAGGTACGGATATCTACCCCAGCTATCCGTCCTGCGGTAGCCGCTCTCTGATTGCGGGAACCGTTAAATTAGAGATGTGTAAACATGAATTAACAAAAATTTGCACCATTTCCCAAACGCTATGTGATTCGTTTGAGATGAAGCTTCTTTCATAGGCTAGGTTTTATGTCCAAAAAACTTTTTTCATTTATTAAATCGTTTCTAAAACCCGCGATCGCGATCGGCTTAGTGCTAACTTTAGTACTGGGTAACGCCGATGGTGCTTTAGCCGCCCGGACTGGCGGACGTATTGGAGGCGGTTCTTTTAGCGTACCCAGCCGCAGCTATTCTTCTCCTCGCACCTATGCCCCATCCCCCGGTTATTATCCCGGCGGCGGCGGATTTGGCTTCCCCTTCCTGATTCCATTTTTTGGCATCGGCGGCGGATTTGGTGGTTTGTTTACGATCCTGATTTTTATTGCGATCGCGAACTTCCTCTTGCAAAGTTTCCGTCGGATCGGCGCTGGCGAAACTTCTGAAAGCTTAGGTTACAGCAGCAATCCTACCGTTTCAGTAGCTCGCTTACAAGTAGGCTTGTTGGCTAATGCTCGCAGTTTACAAGCAGAATTAAATAACATTGCCGAAACTGCCGATACAGGTACCCCTCAAGGTCGCGCCGAAGTATTGCAGGAAGCTAGTCTAGCTTTAATGCGCCACCCAGAATATTGGGTATATGGTGGCACGGAATCTCAACAAGCTCGGTTAGAATCAGCGGAAGCACAGTTTAACCGCTTATCCTTAGCAGAACGCAGCAAATTCACCGCAGAAACTCTCTCCAACGTAAACAACATCCTGAGAGGATCGGAAGCTCAAAAAGCTTTACCGGGCGAAGAAACAGCAGCACCCGGAGAATACATCGTCGTTACCCTTTTGGCTGCTACTTTAGGCAAAGTGGAACTGCCAAAAGTAAACAGTACCGAAGATTTGGGTCAAGCTTTGCGTCAATTTGGCGGTATTCCTTCCGATCGTTTGTTGGCAATGGAAATTCTCTGGACGCCCCAAGCAGAAGGAGATACTCTCACTTCAGAAGATATCATCGTCGAATACCCACACTTGAAACTGGTTTAATTGCTACAGTTTAAAGAAGAAAAGGAGCTAAATCTTAGCTCCTTTTTTTTATAGCAACCGTCAGGCGGTTAAGCCATGATTAATTGCTGAAATTCTCTCTTCCTACTCCCTTCTTCCCCTAATCCCTAGCCCCTAGCCCCTAGCTATGTTTTTGGAACCATTCAGCAACATGACTGACTGCTCGATCGATGGTTTCCGGTTCTTCATAAAACTGAAATTGAATACGATCGCCCAACCAAACTAAATTCTTATCTTTTGTGGCGATCGATTCAAATAATTTCTTGGGCGCAACTGGGCCACTCGCCGCCCTGTCAGCGTGTACCATTAACGTCGGTGTACCCAATTTTTTAACAGTTTCGTCTACCCGATAAGCCCATAACTCTGCTTCGCTCATCGCTGTCACTCGATTTTCCCATTTGCCCAGAAAATTCCAAGCTGGTGAGCTATTATCCCAGCGAATATACCACTCGTAAATTGGTTTTGGCAAAAGCAAAGCATTCGGATCTTCCAGACTGACAATGGGGATATATTCAACTTCACCAGTTTGTTCGTATTTAGCTCTTGCTTGTTTTCCTCGTTCGATCCTAGCTAGAGTTTTTTCCTCACCGCCATTGTATTCATCGATCGTTTCTTTAGTCAGATAATGTCCGGCTACAATTGCTAATGCTTTAATTCGACGATCCTCTGTAGTTGCTTGAATAGCCCAATTTACACCCTGGCATACTCCCAGCATATAAACTCGATCTTTATCCACTTCCGATCGCGTCAGCAAATAATTAACTGCCGATTTCAAATCAGCCACTTTCGCTTGAGGACTTTCATAACGGCGCGGTTCTCCCCCGCTTTCGCCGTGAAAACGCGGATCGAATGCCAAAGTAACAAAACCTGCTTTTGCCATTCTGGTGGCATACTGAATAGGCGACTGTTCTTTGACAAACGCCACCGGACCCAAAATCGTCACGGCTGGGGCTGAGTTGGTAATTCCATTAGGTACGAACAGTTTGCCCACCAACTCTACACCGTTGCTATTAAAAGTAACTCTTTCTACTTTATACGAGCCATCTAAGGAATTGATTTCTTTCTTTTCCATTTTTGCTTCCGCATTGTGATTAACTTTAGGTATAAAAAGACTCAGCAATAATCCACTTACTCCGGCAGTGCTGGCTTTCACGAACGTTCTACGCAAAGGATTAAACAGGTTGGCTTTTTGTGAAAAGCTCACGATCGTTTTCCTCTAATATTTAACAAAAGCATATTACAAAATTTCGTATAAACTATTTGTAGCCAAATAAGTGGCTATAGTTGCCGAAAATAACTCGATTTTGTTATATTGCTACTGCTAACTAAACTAAGCTATTAGGGATAAGTAGACTAAATTTTTTTGGTCATCCACAATGCGAAAGCTCATTTTATTCATTGCTTGTAGCCTAGACGGTTACATTGCTAGAACTAACGGTGATGTAGATTGGTTATTTACCGATCGAGATTACGGTTATAGTGATTTCTTTGCTAAAATCGATACCGTCTTGATGGGACGACGCACCTACGAACAACTACTAACTTTTGGTGAATATCCATATCAAGGTACGCAAGGTTTTGTTTTTTCCAAAACACCCAAAAGCAAGTCGGATGAAAATGTAGAATTTATTTCTAATGATGTGACAAACTTTATTAGAAATCTAAAACACGAGAACGGCAAAGATATCTGGCTAGTAGGAGGTGCAGAACTCATTCGCTCTTGTATGCAGGAAGATTCGATCGATGAATTTGTGATATCTTTGCATCCCATTATTTTAGGAGAAGGTATCCTCTTATTCCGCAGTCCTTTAGCTACTAAGGGATTGACTCTTCAAAATAGTCAAGTTTTCGATACTGGTTTAGTTCAACTCACCTACACTAATAGCTAGTTATCAAATGCAAATTCAGGAACAAAAAACTAGCAATTCTAGCTCTTGACTCCTGAACTTTAAATTTTATTTCAACTTATCTTACGACTGAAGAACTTGTAGAAGTTAACTCAGCGGTTTGAGACAAATATTCTGGTATTTGTGGGAGGATAGTTTTTATTTCGGATTGACTATCCCGATCCTGCGCTTTCACTCCTTTAATTATCCAAATAGGCCACAAAAAAGTAATCCAAAAGAGACTTAATTTACTGGAACTAAAATCTTCAGAATTTTTATTCTTATCTTTGAGGAAAGCTAAATAGCAACAAGAGCCAGAAAATAAGTATGTTGTAGCTGAGTAGGCTAAGAGTATGGTAGTCATTGGCAATTACCTGTATATAATCGAGCGACTTTTTTTGGTGATGAAAGTTACCATCTAGCCCTGGAAATAAGTTTGCTTTAGAGACAATTATGATGTTGGGATACAGCATCAAAAAAGAATGTGGGCGAGCCAATATTTAAATTACGTGATGTCCCTACAACAATGTTCGTCATGAACTTCAGCATAATAATGCCGAAATAATCGAAATTGGTTATTCGATAGATGTTTTCTACAAATTGCTTTTCGCTATCCTGGTTAGGTGGAAAGGATGTATTGGATTTAATGACGTAAGATTTGGATTGCCCTGTTTTAGATGCTAGTAAATATACGGTAATTTTCCCTTAAATTTAAAGTTATGATTGGTTCTTTTACAATGTCTTTGCCTAATCTTCATAAAAAATTCATAAAATTTTTTTTCCTCCTCCTAGAGTAATAATTTTTACGGGAATTAATGATCTATTGCATTTTGTCAAATATCTTTGGTTTTAATTTTAAATAATAAACTATTCGCGTAATGTCAAACTCCCTTCCGGAAAAAAAAAGCAAAGAATTTGATGATTACGTTCGATCGCAAATTTGCCACCGGATCACCTACGACGTTTTTCCGTACTTTGGTAGCGAATGTATTCAGCCGTAAATGCAACCACTCCCGACACTAACATTAGTAATACGCTGAGTGCGTTGATATCCGGTTTTACTCCTGTACGGATGCGGCTGAAGATTTCCATTGGTAAAGTATTAGCACCGCTACCAGCCGTGAAGCTGGCAATCAAGAAATCATCTAAGCTGAGTACGAAAGCCAAAAGACAACCGGAAATAATTGCTGGCATTAGCTGAGGTAGCAATACTTTAGTAAAAGCTTGGACTGGGGTAGCGCCTAAATCTAAGGCAGCTTCTTCTAAGTGAGGGTCTAAGTCTGTCAGTCGGGTAGAAACAACCACGCTAATATAGGCAAGACAGAAGACGATATGGGCTGCCACGATCGTCCACAAACTGAGGCGAACTTGGACGACGGCCAAAAATACCAGAGTAGCGACGGCGATCGCAATATCTGGGATAATAATCGGCAGGTAAGCCACCCCCTGATACAAAGTTTTACCTGGAAAGCGATAACGGGCTAAACCCACAGCCATCAGCGTACCGAGTACAGCAGAAATTGCTACAGCACAAACCCCTACCACTAAACTATTTTGTAAAGCCAAGATAATTCGGGCATCGGTGAACAGTTTTTCGTACCACGCCAGAGTAAAGCCTTCCCAAGTAGCGCTGTATCGCGATTTATTAAAGCTGTAAAAACCTAGTACCAGGATAGGCAGGTACATAAAAAAGAACATCAGCAGGGAAAATAGTGCCTGCCAAGGAAAAGGGGGTTTAGCTATTAATGGATATTTTTTCACGGAACGCTCGCGGTTGTCTAAGTTTGCGGTGTTCGATCGCCGAATTTAATCAGAAATGCGATCGCAATACTTACAGCTAAAATTAACACCATACTCAAAGCCGAACCAAACCCCCAATTAGGAGTTGGCCCTAAAAACTGGTTATAAATTAAACGAGATAAAGTCATACTGGAAGCACCACCCAACAACTCCGGTTCGATAAAATCACCCAAACCGATAATCAATACCAGCAAACAACCAGCCACAATACCCGGCATCGATTGGGGTACGGTTACTTTCCAGAAAGTTTGCACCGGATTTGCCCCCAAATCAGCGGACGCCTCTAACAGCCTGCGGTCTAATTTTTCTAAAGAAGAGTACAAAATCAACACCATATAAGGCAAATAGCTGTAACTCATCCCGATTAAAACCGCTGGCCAATCATTCAGCAATTCCAAACGAGGTATCGGCGGTAATCCCAATTTAGTTATCAACGGATTGGGAAAAGTTAATAAGGTATTCAGTACCCCCGTAGAACGCAATATCGTAATCCAAGCATAAGCACGCAGCAAAGAAGAAGTCCACAGCGGCAATACGAAAGTCAGCAGCAGTAAATTCCGCCACCGATAAGGCGTCCTCAACGCAATCCAATAAGCAACGGGAAACCCCAATACCAAACAACTTACGGTAGTGCCGAAGGCAAAAAACAGCGACCGCCCCATTACGTAAAGAAACGTGGGATTAAAATTAGCAAATTGGCATCCGTCAAAACCGAATGCTTTGCAATAGTTATCAAAACCCGAAGGATTGACGACATCTCCCGGTCGGATATTCGGCACTAAACTTAACTCAAAAATAATTAAGGCTGGTAGTACCAGTAAAAGGAACAGCCAAAGACCGGATGGCCCCAGTAAAGTCAGCGGTTCCCAAAATTTTTGGCCAGGGGGTTTTTTACCGCTATTTTCTTTGGCGGAAGGATGGGTAATAGAAGATGAGGAAGTTTTGGTAGACACAGTGCAATTTTAGATTTTAGATTGACATAGTTATGATTAAAACAGGTTAGCTACTGGTCAACTGAGTCCAAAAGCGATCGTAAACTTCACCAAATTTGTCCAGTGGTTCTATTCTTTCACATTTGGCCAGTATGGAATCCAAGGGATACAAACTGCGATTTTCTCTTTTTTCAGGAGACAATTGCTTGATAGCAGGTCGATTGGGAGTAGCAAAGTTCAATCGTTCGCAAACCGAAGCCGCTACTGCCGGTTGCAACATAAAATCGATCCAAGCATACGCTGCATCTGGGTTAGGTGCTGTTTTAGGAATTACCATCGTATCCGTCCACAGGGAAGTGCCGCTTTTGGGAATCACGTATTGTAAATCTTTGTTTTCTTCGGATACTTCCACGGCGTCTGCGGAAAACCCCATCGAAATTAGCAAATCTCCTGCCAATATTTGTTCTTTCCAAGCATCAGTAGTAAAAGAAGCAATACTGGGTTTAATAGCTTGTAATTTTTGATAAGCTTGCTGTAATTGTTTTGGATCGGTGGAATTATACGAGTAGCCCAACATCCGCAATACTGCACCCATCACTTCTCGCACGTCATTCAGTAAAGTGATCCTTTTGGAAAGTTGCTGCTGATTTTGCCAAAGATAATCCCAATCTTCGGGGGGATTTTTCAATTTTTTACTATTGTAAATTAAGCCCGTGGTTCCCCAACTGACTGGAACGCTATGACGATTACCGGGATCGTAGCCAGGATTTTGAAAGTTCGGTAATAAATTTGATAAATTATTGATCCGGTCGTGATTTAATTCCATCAAAATGTCGAGTTCCAACATCTGCCTAACCATGTAGTCAGAAGGATAAATAATACTGTAAGCCGCACCGCCTCCCGCCTGCATTTTGGCTAGCATTGTTTCGTTGGAATCATAGACATCTGCGACTACTTTAACGCCAGTATCTTCTGCAAATTTATCAAATAATTCTTGGTCGGTATATCCCGAAAAGGTGTAAATATATAGGGTATCGGAACTAGCGGTCGGTGTAGGGTTGGGGCGTACTTGTGCCAAAGTCCAACCGCAACTAGAAAGCGCTATTCCGGATGCGGCAGCGGCGGCTGTTTTTAAGAATTTACGCCGATTTAAATAGGGGGTGAATAGCTGCAAATTGCTAACCATTTGTTTGTTTTCCTTTATTTGTCATTTGTCATTTGTCATTTGTCATTGGTGATTAGTTATTTGTTTTTGATTAGCAATTAATTCATTTTAATGCTGCCAATATTTCCTCTAATTATTATTCCTGTTGCGAGCAGGTCTGTTTTTGTTTTAGGCTTAACCAAATTTTCCCTATTTATGATGTAATTTTACTGCCAGTTTCTCATGGATATCAAAGTTTATGCTTAATGTTAAAACATCGACAATTTGAATAAATCAACTTGTCCAATTAATGGGAGCAGCTAAATTTTAGTATTGGCGATGAAAAATTTTTTTCATCTCAAGCTACCGCATTCATCTAGAAAAGTAAAATCGATTTGTTGTTTTATTGATGACATCTTCATTTATTAACTAACCATCTACTAAAGCCATACAATCTTCAGCTGACCAGTAAACATAAATGGGGGTATGACGATCGGGAATATTAATAAAATTATTAGGCTGCTTGACGGTAATTCGCTCGCCTGACTTTAATTCCACCAAACAGTGAACGTGAGTTCCCATATACATTACGTTCTTGATATATCCTTCAAAACTATTACCGATTACGCAAGCAGGCTCTAGGTTAAGTTGAATTTTCTCAGGTCGCACGCTAACTACTACTGACTGTTGGAGATGGGACACTTTAGTATCCTCGTGCTTTTTGACGAGAATTTTTAGGTTACTTTCAGTCAGTACTTGCATTTGGGAAGAATCTGATGCGATAACCGTACCCTTAAGCAGATTTGTATCGCCGATAAAATCAGCCACGAAAGCAGTTTCAGGACGTTCGTAGATTTGACTGGGAGTGCCGATTTGTTCGATTTTGCCATCGTGCATCACCGAAATGCGATCGGAAAGGCTCAGCGCCTCTTCTTGATCGTGAGTTACCATCACGAAAGTTAATCCCAAATCTTGGTGGAGATTGGATAACTCTACCTGCATTTCCTTGCGTAGCTTTAAATCCAAAGCACCCAAAGGTTCATCGAGTAAAACCACTGCCGGACGGTTTACCAGCGCTCTTGCTAAAGCTACCCTTTGTTGTTGTCCTCCTGAAAGTTGAGCGGGAAATCGCCCAGCGAAACTTTCCATTTTAACTAGTTTGAGAGCTTCTTTTACGCGATCGGCAATTACCCCCTTAGACAATCGCTTAATTCGCAATCCAAAAGCGATATTTTCCCAAACATTCAGGTGATTGAACAAAGCGTAGCTTTGGAACACCGTATTTACCGGGCGACGATAAGGAGGAACGTGGGTCATCGACTGGTTTTGAATCAGCACCTCACCAGCCGAGGGCATATCAAACCCAGCAATTAAACGCAATGTAGTGGTTTTACCACAGCCTGATGGCCCGAGAATACTGAAAAACTCGCCCCGATGGATATTCAGGTCTATCCCTCGGACAGCAGTCTCTCCATTAAAAACCTTGAAAACCTTACGGAGTTCAACATCCAGTGTATTTGTGCCTCTGGTATCTGGATTCTGAACAGCAGTTTGAGACATAATAGCTTAATCCTTGTGGCGATGCCCCAATTGCCACGAGATCGAAAGAATTTCGATCCGCTGGCAAATTTGACCTTGACTTATTTTGACATTGTGCGGCTTCCTTAAGCCAGTCGCTCGACAAGTCATCCTAATTTTAGATATTAGATTTTAGATTAACTTTAGTCACTGATGGCCGATCGAATAAAGCAATTCATCTTCGATTAAAAATTTTGTGCTAAATTAGTGCATTGGTCGTTAACCAACCAAGGCGATGAAAAAATAAGTTTTAAGATTTAACATATTCCACCACTTGCCAACTTAGCCTTCGTTACTGGAAACCGCTCCGAGTTCGCTCAAACACTTTCACGGTTACTATTTTCGGCAGGGGCAAAGGGAAAGATAAGTGACACCTAAAGAAGTGAATCGGTATAAGAAGTAACTCATACGGGCGTTGCGACAAAATAAAAATTTAAATACTGTGGAACAGGCAGAAATTTACGCTGGGAGCGTAGACCTTAAGTACACTAGGTAAAACCAGATTCGGTCTAGACGCAAGCGTGCAAAGCCGAATTAAGGATAGCCTTTCCAGGCTACTCAGCCCAAGAATCTCCCGTTCCAGCTTTCTTCTTGGCGGTGAGAGTGTCAAACTAATCAAAATAATTGTTGGACATTGAAACTCATATTCTTAGGAGTGATGCCGTATGACCCTGCTTCGGTCTTCCTCATTCAACCGTCAATCTAAGACTCGCACGGTCGGGAAAAGCTATCAATCAGTGATTCTCATGCTAGCGATCTCTCTAGTAATGATGGGCGGAATCGGCAGTCGTCTTGCTTACTTACAATTGCTTAATGGAGAACGAAACCGAGATCTGGCAGATAATAACCGGATTCGGATCATGCCCAAACAACCGGAACGAGGCAATATTTTCGATCGCAAAGGTCGAACTCTTGCCAGCAGCCGTCTTTCTCGCTCCGTCTACCTTTGGCCGTTAGCTAAAAAACAAGAGTCATGGCCTAACACTCGCCAGTTGCTTTCTAAAATTTTAGAAATTCCAGAAGAAGATATTCAAAAGCGCTTAGATCAGGCAGGAGAAAATAGCCCTACCCTGATCAGAATTGACCGAGATATCGATACCGCTAAGATTACAGCTTTAGAAGAATCTCAACACCTCCTGGAAGGGGTGGAAGTAGATATAGAACCAGCCCGGATGTATCCCAATAAGCAAGTAGCCGCACACGTACTGGGGTATACGGGTGAAATGAATGAAAATGACCTAGCTAAGGCAAAGCAGCGAGGGGAAGACTACCGCCTGGGAGATGCGGTCGGCAAAATGGGGGTTGAGGCTGCCTTTGAAAAACAGCTAAGAGGCACTTGGGGCGGTCAACAAGTTGAGGTAGATGGAAAAAATCGAGTTTTGCGTATTTTAGGTGATAAGCCTTCAGAACCGGGTGAAAACGTCCATTTAACCATCGATCTGGATTTGCAAAAGGCCGCAGAAGCAGCGCTGGGCGATCATAACGGTGCTGTGGTAGCGATGAATCCCCACAATGGCTCTATTTTGGCACTGGTGAGTCGTCCCACGTTCGATCCCAACGTATTTACCCCTCGCATTAGTCAGAAAGAATGGCAAAAATTGCAAAAAGCAAAGCACCCGTTTGTTAACCGTGCAATTCAGGCTTTTCCGCCAGCTAGTACTTTCAAGATCGTTACTACTACTGCTGCGATCGAATCGGGCAAATATTCTATCCATACGGTTTTACCAACATATCCATCTATTCGGGTGGGAGGCGTTACTTTTGCAGATTGGAACCGGGCAGGATTTGGCCCGCTAGGATTTGTGGGCGGGATGAAATGGAGTAGCGATACTTTCTTTTATCAAGTAGGAATGAGAATTGGCGGACCAACATTAATTGACTGGACTCGACGCTATGGTTTTGGCGAAAAAACCGGTATTGAATTGTCAACCGAAGAATCTGCTGGCTTAGTAGCTGATAATGAGTGGAAGCTAAAACGGCTCAAACATGAATGGACGATCGGCGATACCGTTAATATGTCCATTGGTCAAGGTTTCCTCCAAAGTACCCCCATCCAAGTAGCTGTTATGTTTGCCGTACCCGCTAACGGTGGCTACCGAGTTAAACCTCACCTACTTAAGGATGATGAAGACTCGAAAAAATGGCGCGAAAGTCTGAATTTGAAACCAGAAACCATTAAACTTCTGCGAGACAGTTTGAGGGCGGTAATTACTTCCGGTACTGGTAAAGTACTGAATGTAAAAACTATTCCTCCTGCTGCTGGTAAAAGCGGTACTTCGGAAGTTGCCCCCGGTAAACTATCTCACAGCTGGTTTGGTGCCTACGCACCAGCAGACAAGCCGGAAATAGTAGTAGTAGTCTTTGGGGAACACTCTGGCGGCGGCGGTGGTAAGTTTGCTGCTCCCAAAGTTCTAAAGGTGTTAGAAGCTTACTTCAATCTGAAAGGTGGGGTTAAACAAGCACCTAAAGATGCCAAGGCTAAACCCGTGAAAAAGAGGAGATAAATTGAAATTGGGAGGATGGGGATACGCAGAGGAGTTTTTGATGCGACGATGTAAAAAATCAATTAATTTCGCTCGTTCGTACTTCATCCTTTATCCTTCTTTTTGTTTAGCTTTATAAAAAGTTTCTAAACTATCGCGATCGCCTACAAAGCGCCAATGCCAAGGTTCGTAGCTGACACCTTGGGGATTGTCTTTGGGAAAAGACATCTCAAAGCTGTAGCGAGGAGCATTTGCTTTCAGCCATCGGAAAGCAGCGGTATTTTCAAAAGCGGGACTCAAATTAGTAGCTGGTACGCGACCATCACCAATATCAACTGCATAACCGGTATGATGTTCGCTATAACCGGGAGGCGCACTTACTTGCGCTCTTTCTGCGGCATCTTGTCCTCTTTGGGCTTTAATATCAAAAAATAAGTATTGCTGTTCTTGAATAGAGCGAAATCCCGAAATCGGTACTAAAATCACTCCTTGTGTCCTAGCAGCTGCTACCATTTCTTGAAATTTTTGGGCAGCGCTTTTACGTAGCTTAATTCGACCATCGAATACGAGTGGTTGCAATTCGGAAAGGGGAGCTTCTTTGTAAGCGTAGTGTCCGGAATTGCCCACCACAATATCCGGCGCACCAGAGGAATTACTAATAGGGGACTCTGACGTTGAGCTAAATTCGTTAGGTTTAGAAGAAGAATTATTTTCCGCTTTGACTAGCTGGAGCCAAGATTGAGATGTTGCGGCAAACCATAAACCAGTCACTAATGCTAGCGATCCCAATCCTACCAATCCAATTATCAGCCAATTTCGCTGGAAGCTTGGCTGCTGAGGCACTAAAGAAGGCGTTTCTTCCCGTAACGCCTCAGGAATATCCTCGACAGAGACAGCCGCGATATTTAAAGGCTTTCCAGCCCCGGCGTTATCCACAATTCACTCCTGCACTAACATGACAACCGAACACTTAAACAAATTGTAACGGTGCGAGAAATCAGAAGTCTGAAGTTTAAAGGATGAAGTATAAAATTTTCTCCCCATCCCCCCATCCCCCAATCTCTCCAGCCCCCACTCACCCCTTCAAATTTAACCTCACTCACCATGCCCAGTCCGGAAATTAAGCTTTTGGAACTATACTTGCCGCTAGGAGGAGGAGCTTTCCTGGGATGGTTTTTAGGTCGGGTACTCCCGAAAAATTTTCCTATTTATTTGGGGCAGTTTTTATTTTGGATTGGTGTACCTGTTGGTGTAGTAGCATTTCTGCGCCGAACCAATTTATCGGGAGCAATTTGGATCGCACCGGTGGCGGCTTGGGTAGCTACTTTATTGGGAGTAGGACTGGCGTGGACTTGGATTAAATTTCGGGAAGGTGTTGGTAGAGACCGAGTTAGCGATCGAGAGCTTGAGGATAGAAACCTCTACCAGAGAAATCAAGGCAGCTTCCTGTTAGCTTCAATGGTGGGAAACACTGGTTATCTGGGTTATCCCGTGATTCTCGCGTTAGTGGGGCAGGAATATTTTGGTTGGGCACTTTTTTACGATTTATTAGGTAGTTTGCTTGCCACTTATGGTTTAGGAGTGGCTTTAGCAGCGCGATTCGGTATGGGAACCGATAGCAAAGGTAAAGCGATCGCTACGGTGTTAAAGACTCCTGCTTTGTGGAGTTTGGGATTTGGACTGATTTTTCGGTTGCTTCCTTTACCGGATGCGGTTGATGTCAGCTTGCAAAAGGTTGGCTGGACGGTGGTAGCTTTGTCGATCGTGTTGATCGGGATGCGGCTGAGTCAGCTATCTTCTTGGCGTGACGTGCGGCAGGCTTCTGTTTGCTTAGGGATTAAAATGCTACTGGTTCCTCTGGTGGTGGGGTTGGTGCTGCGTGGTTTGGGGATGAGTGGTTCTCCCCTGCTGACGATCGTATTACAAATGGCGATGCCGCCAGCTTTTGCCACGCTGATTATCGCGGAAACTTATAATCTCGATCGCGATTTAGCGGTTACGGCGATCGCAATTGGTTGTGGAGTATTATTTTTTACTCTACCCATTTGGTTATGGCTATTTGGCGTTTAATTCAACCGCATGAGATGCCGCCAATTCAGCGATATCGATCTGCTCGTAAGGTTCAAAAGGCTGATGAATCCAAGGATTATCGGGTAAATACTCCGCATGATAATCGGGAGCGACGAGCGAGCAGGCTTTGTACCAAATTACTCCAGTGCGGATTTCGGCAATGCGATCGCGGTAATTCTCCTTTAGCCAAAGAGCGCATTGTTGGAGAGTAGTACCGGAATCTACCAAATCATCCAATAAAAGAACGTGGCTGCCTAGTTCGGGTGCGGTCATCGTTAATTGACCGGAAATCGTTAAAGCACCCCGCACCCGGTTATCTTCGCCGCCATAAGAGGAAGCTGCCAAAATAGCCAGGGGTTGTCGGTAAATCCGCGATAAAATATCTCCTACTCGCAGTCCACCTCTAGCAAGGCAGACTATTTGATTAAACTGCCAGTTAGACTGATAAATTTTGACTGCCAACAGTTCGATCTTTCGATGGTAATCTGACCAGGAAACGTAAAGGTCGGGCATAGAATGGGTGAATCTTGGATATACAGCATCATAAGACTGGTTTGTGCAAATTTTGCCTGTAAATTTTAGACAGCGAACGGGCAAAAAAACCTGAAAAGTTGCGAGCAGTTGAGTCTAAAATTACACAAGTCTTACCTCTTGCCAAATGCGATGACCAATTCTTCTCATTCTGATGATTTTGCTAATACCCTTGAAAGCCAAAAGCTCAACTTCAGTACCAAGCTAGCTTACGGTGCTGGAGATATGGGTGCTGCGATCACGGCTAATATAGGAGTATTTTACACGGCTTATTTCCTGACGGATGTCGCTGGTTTAAATGCGGGATTGGCAGGTTGGGTGCTGCTAATTGGTAAATTTTGGGATGCCGTAAATGACCCGATGGTTGGTGTAATGAGCGACAAAACCAACTCCCGCTGGGGTCGTCGATTACCTTGGATGATTTACGGTGCGATTCCTTTCGGTATTACTTTCTTTTTACAATGGGTAGTCCCTCGTTTTAGTGGTAACGAAGCTGTTAATCAGTTGAGTTTGTTCTGGTATTACGTAATTATATCGATTTTATTTAACTCATTTTATACGGCTGTCAATTTACCATACACGGCATTAACACCAGAATTGACTCAAGATTACGATGAACGTACTAATCTGAATAGTTTTCGATTTGCTTTCTCGATCGGCGGTAGTATCGTATCCGTGATTTTTGTTGGTATTATTGCTAACTTAATTCCTAACGATCGCATTCAGCAATATTTAGTGATTGGGGCTGTTTGCGCGATCGCATCCGTCTTGCCATTATATTGGTGTGTTTGGGGAGTGCGCGATCGAGTTTTTGCCGTAGCAGCCAGACATCCAGAAACCGAACAACCAGTCTCGATCCCAATCTTACAACAAATCAAAATTGCTCTGAGCAATCGCCCGTTTTTATTCGTAATCGGCATTTATCTTTGTTCCTGGTTAGCCGTTCAACTAACTGCTGCAATTATTCCTTATTTTGTAGTTAGTTGGATGCGTTTACCAGATTCGTTAATTGCTTTAGTAATTTTAGCAGTACAAGGAACCGCTTTCGTTACTTTATTTCTCTGGAGTGCAATTAGCGAACGGGTAGGTAAAAAAGCAGTTTATTTTATGGGGATGAGTTTGTGGATTATCGCCCAAGCTGGTTTGTTTTTCCTTCAACCAAGTCAAGTACCTTTAATGTTTGTTTTAGCTGTGATGGCTGGTTTCGGAGTTTCTACAGCTTATCTCGTTCCTTGGTCGATGTTGCCAGATGTAATTGAATTAGATGAATTAAAAACCGGACAGCGCCGGGAAGGAATTTTTTATAGTTTTGTGGTGTTTCTCCAAAAAGTTTGTTTGGGAGTTGCCGTATCTTTCGTGCTGCAAAGTTTGAATTGGGCTGGCTATATTAACCCCAAAACTATCATTCAGCCAAATTTAATTTTTGAGTGTTTTTCTTTTTCAGAAAGTTGTGTTTTTAACCTAAATAATGTTCCTCCCATTCAACCAGATGCAGTTTTGTTAGCGATCCGTTTAGCGATCGGCCCCTTGCCAACTCTGGCTTTAATCTGCGGTTTGATATTAGCTTATTTCTATCCGATTACGCGCGAAGTTCATGCTGAAATATTGCTTAAACTAAGAGAAAAGGCAAGCAGAATTAATCAACAAACCGATTAGTAAGTTGATAGAAAGTTAACGATAAACAAAATTGCGATCGCTGTTTCTTTGCGATCGTTAAAGTCTAATTTTCCCAATCATAGCGACGATAGTACATTCCCGTTTTTTATTGCCGAAAAACGCGATTGCATGGCCGAGCGCTATGATTTTTTTAAATACTGTTGACAGGAAAATTTATCTCATTTACATTTAATCTTTTAATATTAAAAGCACTGAATACCTCTCATCTGGTAAAATTCACGCAAAATTATTATTTACTTATTGTTACATTTAGACCGTTTAAAATATTCATAAGCTAAATTTAACTTAGATTCACGCAAAATATTTTTTAATAGAGGAAATAAGAAAACTCTATGCAAAAACTTTCTCGCTATTTTTTGTCTACAGCCCTCACTTTGAGCTTGCTATGTTTTCCCAGTGCAGCTTTTGCCAAAGCTAAAATTCAAATTGCAATTTTGCTAGATTCAAGCAATAGCATGGATGGGCTGATCGACCAAACCCGTACTCAAATTTGGCAAATTGTTAATTCTTTAACGAAAGTAACCAAAGACGGAGAAGTACCAGATTTAGAAGTAGCTCTTTACCATTATGGTAATGATAGTTTACCTTCCCAAGAAGGATTTGTTAGACTTTTAACTGGATTTACTCCTGAATTAGATTTGGTTTCCGAAAAACTATTTAGTATCCAAACTAATGGCGGTCAAGAATATGCTGGTTGGGTAATCAATTCGGCTATCAAAGAATTAAATTGGAGTAAAGATAACTCCGATTTTAGGGTGATTTTTATTGCAGGTAACGAACCATTCGATCAAGGTACGATTTCTTGGCGCGAAGCGGTTGCTCTTGCTGCTGGAGAAAATGTCTTAGTTAATACTATCTATTGTGGTTCGGCAGAAAGTGAAGAGCGACAACTTTGGGCTTCTGGCGCTCGTCTAGCCAATGGTAGCCACTTTAATATTAACCAAGACAAAAAGATTGAATTAGTTAAGTCGCCTTACGATGACCAAATTGCGGCTTTGAATACTCAACTCAATCAAACTTATATTCCTTATGGCGAGCGAGGAGAAGTCGGACAAAGACGGCAAGCTACTGAAGATACCAACTCCGGCCAAAATTTAACAACGCGGGGTATCTCGAAAGCTTCTGGATATTATAATAATGCCTCTTGGGATTTAATTGATGCGATCGATCGAGGAATCGTTACCCTCGAGCAATTATCCAATGATGCTTTACCGCCAATTATGCAGGGGATGACGTTAACTCAAAAGCGCGATTACGTAGCGGGAAAGAAAGCGGAAAGGCAAAGAATTCAAGCTGCTATTCGTGACTTATATCAAAAACGAAATGAATATATTGCTAGCCAACGCCGAGATAATGCAAATAGTAGCGAAAATACTCTAGATCGCGTAATTATTGAAAGCCTCCGCCAACAATTAGCAGCTAAAGGATTTAAACTTCAGTAGCTATACCGATGCAGCCCAAGAAACCCGGTTTCTTCAAGAAACCGGGTTTCTGGTGTCCTTTCCAAAAAATCAAGCTAGACTTTTAGTAATCCAAACTCTTTTCAATCTAAAACCTAAAATCTAAAATCTAAACCCTAAAATCTATATGAGTTATTGCCTTAACCCTTATTGTCCAAATCCGCAAAACCCAGATGTGGCGCTTTTCTGCGTCACCTGCGGTACGAAGTTATTATTAAAAGATAGATATCGTGCAATTAAACCAATCGGACAAGGCGGTTTTGGCAGAACCTTCCTCGCGGTAGATGAAGACAAACCATCAAAACCACCTTGCGTAATTAAACAATTCTTTCCTTTAGTGCAAGGTGCGAGTAACCTTCAAAAAGCATCTGAGTTATTTAATCAAGAAGCTGTTCAATTAGATCGATTGGGGCAACATCCTCAAATTCCCGATTTACTGGCTTATTTCATCTTAGACGATCGGCAGTATCTGGTTCAAGAATTTATCGACGGGCAGACTTTATCTCAAGAAATCGTCCAAAATGGTGCTTTCAACGAAACTCTAGTTAAACAATTATTGAACGATTTATTACCAATCCTGCAATTTGTACACAGCCATCAGGTAATTCATCGAGATATCAAGCCGGACAATATCATAAGGAGAAAAAGCGATCGCAAACTCTTATTGGTTGATTTTGGCGCGTCTAAAACTACTAGCGGTACTGCTTTGCAGAAAACCAGTACCAGTATAGGCAGTCCGGAATACGTAGCACCAGAACAAACTAAAGGAAGGGCAGTGTTTGCCAGCGATATTTACAGTTTAGGAGTTACTTGCATTTATCTATTAACTGGAATGTCACCTTTTGATTTATACGATACGAATCAAGATGCTTGGGTGTGGCGGCAGTTTCTCAAAAATCCAGTTAGTAATCAGATGAGCCGGATTATAGATAAAATGTTGGAAACTGCGATCGATCGTCGTTATCAATCAGCAGCAGAAGTTATCAAAGATTTAAAAGTTCAAGCGCCTCCAGCCGCCGCAGCCAAACCACAAGCGCCTGCCAATTCTGCCCCCGTTAAATTATCTACACCAATTGCGCCCATTAATCAAGTTAAAAGTAGAATTGATGATGAATTAGCGGAATTAAAATCGGAATTTATTAATCCCAACCCATCTTATCAAAATCTACCTTCGCTATCTCAAAAACCCCAAACACCTAATTCCAATAAAGCAAAAAGCGAAATAGAGAGAGAATTGGAAGAATTGCGATCGCAATTTCAACAAAATAATCAAAATTAAAGGAGAACTCAGAATTCAGGAGTCAGAATCAATGGGATGGGGGTTTAAACCCCAAGATGAGTCCGCCAGTCACACAGATAAAAATTCTGAATTCTGGTTCCTGACTCCTGAGTTCTTTTTGTTAAATATGCGCGTTAGTTAATCTGCGGTTAAATCTTCTTGACTTTCCCGCGTTATCAAACCGCCAGCAAAAGCACCTAAAATAGTACCCGTCCACCAACCAGCGATTGCTTTATCTACGGCAATTGGGGCAGCAAACAAATGACAAACACTTTCTAATTGACTAAATTTTATCCAGGTTTGACACTGCTCTTTTTGAGCTTTGAAACTGATTTGTCCTCCTAAATATCCACCGAACAAGCCTAATCCTAAAGCCAAAAAAGTACAAATTAAAGTGCGTTTCTTTCCAGTCATATCTGCTTGTATTTAATAGTTTGTAGTAAGGAGTTAAGTCCTTACTACAAACTAGAGATTTCTTTAGTCATTTATCTATAGTTTTATTACCAATGACAAATGACCAATCTCAAAAAACCGATCGATCAACCAGTATTCCGCATTCCAGCAGCAATACCGTTGATCGTTAATAATGCCCCCCGCAATAATTCGCCGCGACTGTGACGAGAGTCAATTACTCCCGATGCAGCTTGCGTTTTGCTTTGGCGCAGGCGTTTCAACAGCGAAACTTGCAAAAATCCCAACGGTACGATGTTACCGTTACGTAACTGCACGGAACGCTGCAACTCTGGGTCACCATCCAACAAACGTTTGTGATCGGTAATAGTTAAAACTAAATCGCGAGTCAGATAATATTCTTGGGCAATCCGTTCAAATACCCGTTCAAAGCGTGGCAAATCTTCCGGTGTAGATAATTCACGCACGTAATGACGGGCAATTTGTAAATCGGACTTGGATAAGGTCATTTCCACTTTGGAAATGACCATTTTGAAGAAAGGCCATTTGTAATAGAAATAACGTAACAGCTTCAAGTTTTGTTGGGGGTCTTCATTTAAAAATTCTTGAAGAGCCGTACCAACCCCATACCAAGCTGGTAGTAAAAAGCGGCTTTGCGTCCAACTAAATACCCAAGGAATCGCACGCAACGTACTTAAATCTTTTTTACCGCTGCGACGACGGGCTGGACGAGAACTAATTTGTAATTGGCTGATTTCATCAATTGGTGTGACGCTATGGAAAAAATCGATAAAATCAGGTTCTTCGTAAATTAAAGCGCGATAATGGGTGCGAGATTTTGCCGCTAATTCTTCCATTATTTCATTCCAGGGTTGGATATCATCAAACCCCGTTCGCAATAAACTAGATTGAATGACCGCAGTAGCGACGGTTTCCAAATTATATAAAGCTAATTCCGGCCAAGAATATTTAGAAGCTAAAACTTCGCCCTGTTCGGTAATTTTGATTCGCCCGTTGATGCTGCGACCGGGTTGAGCCAAAATAGCTTCATAGGAAGGGCCACCACCACGACCCACGGAACCACCCCGTCCGTGGAAAATGCGAAGGGCTACTCCATATTTATCAGCTATTGTTTGGAGTGCTTTTTGTGCCTTATGAATTTCCCAATTACTACTTAAGAAACCGGAATCTTTGTTACTGTCGGAATAACCCAACATGACTTCTTGCAGGTTAGCAGGTTGTTTGTTATTTGGTTCTGCCATTCCTCCAGAAGCTTGTTTTGCCATTGACAATTTGCCACCAGCCAGCATTGTCCGATAGCATGGCAATTCAAACAAAGTTTGCATGATAAAAGGTGCTTTTTTCAAGTCTTCCACGGTTTCAAATAAGGGAACTACTTGCAAAGTACCTTCTCCGGTGGAAGGGTCGTAAAGACCAGCTTCTTTTGCTAAGAGTAAAACTTCTAGCAAGTGGCTTACTTCATGGCTCATGCTGATAATGTAAGTTTGGCAAACTTCCAAGCCAAATTCTTGCTGAAGTAGTCGAACGGTGCGAAATGTTTCGATTGTTTCGCAAGTTTGAGGGCTAAAAGGCAGTTCGGGAGCGATTAAAGGTCGTCTGGTTTGCAGTTCCGATACCAGCCATTCAATTCTTTCTCGTTCTGATAAATCTTGGTAGGGACGGGGGAGAATTTGCAAATATTCGGCAATTTCATTAATGGTGTCAGAGTGGCGAGAACTTTCTTGTCGAATATCTAAATGGGCGAGATTAAAGCCATAGATTTCTACTTGACAAATCAAGTTATCTAAGTCGCCGCAAGTTAATCCCGTTTCTTTTAAATTGCGTTGAATTAATCGCAATTGTGCTAAAAATTCGGACGATGATTGATAGTAAGTACCCGGGTGACTTTGTTTGAGTTTTTCCCGGTGTACGTCTTCGCTATTGTAAAGCCGCCAATTGCGATCGCGCGTGTTTTCCAATCGCTTCTTCACGTATGCCAGCTTTAAACGATAAGGTTCTTGGCGGTAGCGAATGGATAGCTGTTCGTACACCTCTGGCATTTGCAATCTATTTTGTTCCAGAGATTCTAGCAGTTCTGGCAGTACATCGCTCCAGTGCAAAGATAAACTTAAGCGGTTGATCAGCTTTTCTACTGATTTGACGTACTTTTCTAATACTAAATGGCGCTGATAACAGGCGGTTTGCCAAGTAATTGCAGGGGTCACCGATGGGTTACCGTCTCGATCCGATCCTACCCAAGAACCAAACTTACAAAAATTGTTGCTGGGCGGACGCAAATTACTAAAAGTTTTATTTAAACTCCGCTCTAAACGATGATAAAGTTGAGGGATGGCATCAAACAAAACTTCTTGGAAGTAGTGCAGGGTATAGTCTACTTCATCTAATACGGAAGGTTTGAATTGATGGAGTTCGTCAGTTCGCCACCACAAGCGAATTTCTTCGGTTAATTCTTCTTTGAGTGCGGAACCTTCCCACGATTCGTCGGCAACTTCGGCGATGTTGGCTGGTTGTGAATTGTTATTTCCTAAACTAAGATAACAAGCACGAGAACTTTCTTCTACTTCGTCTAATTGTTGCAATATACTGGCAATTCTTCGCTGTTTATCTCGAATGGTGTGGCGAACAATTTCGGTGGGGTGAGCGGTGAATACTAAGCGGATATCTAGATTATCGAGCAATCTTTGAATTGCTTGGGGCGGCATATTCAATTGTCGCAATTTGACGAATAACCATTGAAAAGTGCTTTTTTCTCGTTTTTGTAGGTTAGTTTCTTGCCAGTGTTTTTCTAGTAAATCTGCTCCGGGCTCTCCACCTTGGGATTCTTCATCTAGTTTGGCAAATGCTCGCAGTGCTGGATCGGCACGTTCCGGTGCCGGTGTAATTCGCAGGGAGATTTGTTGGACTCGTTGTTCGTAGTGTTGCTCGACAATATTAATCAGCTGAAAGTAAAGAGCGAAGCCTCTAGCTGCTCGGATGGCAGCATTGATATCGAGGTTTTCGATTAGTTTAGAGACTTCTGCTTTTCCCTCATCGGTTGCCTGCCCTTCTGGGGAACAAAGCGATCGCAACTGCTTCAGTAAATCTACCAATTCCTGACCGCACTCCGAGAGGAGAACAGACTCCCACAAGTCTTCCACCACTTTGAGGCGATGGCGCAAAAATAGATCGGATGGGGAAGCAAGATTGATTGCTTGATCGTTAGAGTGGAGTAAAGAACTCATAGGTCTTTTGTAGATGAGCAAGGATAATTAAGAATCTTAGGTGGTTTAGTTCCACTAATTTAGTCTTCTAGAAGACTAACTTCCTGCTGAAGCGAGCTAGGTATTTAATTTGACTTCAGCTACTGCGGGCTATCTGGTATTTTAATCGCAGGCAAACGATCGCCTCGAAATACTTCCTCACTTGCTTCCCCAACGGACTGCATGAACTCCAGTGTAGCTTTACCACACAATATGCCCAAAAGCAAAGGGGCTGTTACTAAGCCCAGCAGGATTTCTGAAGGAATTATAACCTGGGATGGGTTAGATGCTTCTAATGGCGGCTGATTCGGCTGATCTGATTGCATAGTTATGTTTGGATAAGGTGACAAATCGATCGACTGAAATGCAAAATTATTTAGTTGCTTCTCGACTACTTACGTCTCTTAGGTTAGAGGATTTTAGGCAATTGGGGCTATTTTATCGGCTGGGTATTGCATTCTATATAATTGTGTGTTATGTGCCTAATTTTAGCTAAATAACTCGACCCTTATATGTATTTGGGCTGATAACTCTACGATCGTGCTGAATTTATTTATCGAATACTTTTCGTGCATCTCGAGCAGAAATTGAGCGCTACTTCTCCTACCAAGATGGGAAATGGAGAGATGAGAAAAATTTTTTTACTTCAGAGTGGATCCTTCATCCTTCTTAATTTCCTATGCGGGATTCTTTATTCTGCTGGTAAACTAATCCTCAAACAGGCTATAATTCCTGTCGTCTTTATCTAGAGCGGCTCTGGATTTCTGTCCCGACCAACCAAGTCAAAATGACTGTTCCAAAAAAACTCAGGTAATGTTGCCCTGATGGTGAAAGTCAATGAACGCCTACTGGCGAACAACTCCTTAAGCCTAACCCAATGGGTCGAACAGGCAATTGGAATTGCCGCAATTCAAGTCAGAGTCCGATTAAAAGGAAACAAACTACATATTCTTTGCGAAGGTAGAACGTCTCCTCCCAGGCAAACAGCGAAGGCTAAATTAGTGCAAGCGCTGCGTGCTACAGATATTAATGACTTGATTGCTGATGAGAGTCAATCTGTCATAGAACAAATATTTCTCTACGGGCGAAATTTTGGCCAAAAACGCCCAGATTGGACAGAAGTCATTAATTTTTACGAATTAGGCCAAGATTTCGCAGATTATACAGACACGGCTACCATTCAAAAGGCGGGTTTAACTAACAGGATCGAGGAAATGTCAGATAAAACGTTAAGCCCGTTGGAAGGAAATCAGGAAGAAACTATGCCTGGAAGAATGGCAGAAATATTGGAGCCTGAATCGGTAATCGATCGGGCTAGACAAGGAAATCTGGACGCAATTACTCGCTATCTAGGCGAAAACCTCAAATCTTTAGGCGTTCGAGTGAAGGTAGTTTCTAAAACGCTTCGCAGGAAACACCATCACCAAAACAATCTAAACGATCGCGATTTACACTACGGCTTAGCCAATCAGACTCTCAAAGAGCGTCGCCTGTGGGTGTTTTGCGAGTCTGCTTACAGTCCCGATCCTTCTTTGCTAGCATCTCCCATCGCCCAGCAGTTAAGGGATTTGCAGGTGAAAGGATTTCGAGATGCGGTGATTATCAGTCAGGTGAGTGGAGAAGAAACTCCTGATTGGATGTTACGGATCGATCTGACACCTCCAGAACAAATGCTTCGGGAGTGGGCGAAATGGGGCGACGTACAAGCAATTGTCCGTTTGCTCAATCAAGCAATTAGCCCTTATACGGAAGTATCAGCGGTGCTCAAAGAAACCACCCTGCATATTTCTTGCATGAGCATCAACTCATCGGATCGCGATCGAAAATCGAATGATACGGAAGCACCCGACAAGCAAGTGGTATTGGAAGCGATCGTACCATTGCTAAACTCCCTCGCACCTAGAAATATTCAAGCTGCCGTTATTTACGGACACGAAGCAGAATCGGCACCGCCAGCTTGGGTGGAATGGCTGAATTTGCCAGCTACCAAGCAAGTAGAATTAGCCGCCTCTACGCTTACCCTAGCATCTCAAGGCGATGAAGCGGCTTTAGTATTTTTATTGGGGCGCTTGCTCAATCCAGATATGGATTGGCGTTTGGCAACTGGTGGCATTCGGGTACAAGTACGTCGCAAAGAAGACTTACTCCACATCATGGCAGATGCGCCCGTTTGTCCCGCTCAAAGAGCGGTCACCGAACCGATCGCCAAGTTCGTGCGACAATTGGAAATACCCGATATTTCAGGGGTGAGAATCTACGGTCGTCGCGCCGGTCAAACACAACCCTTGTGGAGTTACGGCCTTGATTTTACCAGCAGAAATAAGCAAGGGGAAGAAACTTCCCCCGAATTTGCCGCTAGCGAAGATTATGCTGAGGTGCAAACCGATGACCTCAGTTTAGAAGAAGCGCAGCTAGATGATGTAACGATCGACACGCGGGTAACAGATGTATTAACCGAACATATTGATGATTTCCACACCGATCCTCAGCCTTGGGAAAAGGCGTGGAGCGGGATGATGCAAACTCTGGCTAGTACGTTAGTGCGATCGCAAATTTTCACGCCTAGCGAAAAAAGCCAGAATTTATTATCTTTACCCGGTAAAGCAAGTTTCCAAGGAGTAAAAGTTGCTTTAGTTTGGGGTACGGCTGGAATCATGCTGACTTGGGGTTTAGATTTGGTATTGGGTCAAATCGTCAGACCTAATTTAAATCAAACCAAAGAAGCATTAGTTTTAGAACCAGATTCCGTCACTAAAGAATCAGAAAATGTTTCCGAACGCGACACATCACCAACGGCAAATAATCAAGGCGAAGATTTTAATTTACCCCAAGTTTCTTTAAGACAAAGAACAAATCAAAATAATCAAGAATTCAACGAATCGAAATTTACTAAACCGGGAGATGGGGAAGTAAATTTAAATAATATCGATCCGAGCGCTAACTTTCCCAAGCTAGTGCCATCTTATGGCAGCTTCAATAATCGTCAATTAAACGAAAAGCTGGTAATTTATCAAAACCAAGTAGCTGCTAAAGGCGCTCCGGACGTGCTGATCGTAGGCAGTTCCAGAGCTTTGCGGGGAGTAGATCCCCAAGCATTAGAAAATAGCTTAGCTAGCCAAGGTTACGGTAATTTAGAAATATTTAACTTTGGCATCAACGGGGCAACTGCTCAAGTAGTAGATTTATTGCTAAGACGTTGCTTGACGCCCGAGCAATTGCCAAAAATGATAATTTGGGCAGATGGAGCGCGTGCTTTTAATAGCGGTCGAGCGGATATAACTTATAATGCGATCGCTACTTCCACCGGCTACAAAAAATTAGTCGCCGGCGCTATCCCTCGTAACGATTTAGCTCGTCAACCAAATAATAATTTAGAACCTTTTACCGCTACGCCGATCGCACCGGGCGCAGCTACTAACGCACAAAGCATTGATGAATGGTTGAGTAATTCTTTTGCCAACCTTTCTTCGACTTACAAAGAACGCGATCGCTTGCAAGCTATGCTGCGCGATCGCTTCGCCAACAGTTTCGATTTTTCCCAACCAAAAACCTTAGCCAAAACTCCATCTCCCACTGAAAAACAGTTAAATAACTGGAGTGGATTCGTACCGATTACCCTGCGTTTTAATCCCACCAATTATTATCAAAAACATCCTAAAGTAAGTGGAACTTACGACAACGACTATAACAATTTCCAAATGGTTGGCCCCCAAATAGGGTCTTTGGAATCAGTTCTCCAATTCACTCAAGCCAACCAAATACCCGTCGTATTCGTTAACTTACCACTAACTACAGAATATTTAGACCCCGTGCGAACGAAGCACGAACAAGAATTTGAAATGTATATGTTGCGGCTTTCTTTAGGTCAGCATTTTATATTCCGCAATTGGAGTAAATTGTGGCCTAACCGCAATGATTACTTCTCAGATCCCAGCCACTTAAACCGATATGGAGCGATTGCTGTTTCAAATCGGTTAGCGCAAGACCCCCTAATTCCTTGGCCTAAAAAATAAGCCTCGGTCAACCAAAAAAACTTCATAACCCACCCATTATCACCAAATAGCAATAATGAATTTTGTTTCCATTCTTTATGCCATATTTATATTAATTAGCCTGGTCATCTACTGGATGATTAAAAATGAAAAATGGCGGTTATGGGTAATTTTGGTGGCGAGCTTAGTCTTTTATACTACTCTCCAATATCAATTCATTCCATTACTGGTTGTTCTCACTTTAATTAATTTTCGGCTCGGACTGGCGCTGGGAGAACGCTCGGTACCTAGATTGGGTTCTTCTGATTGGCAACTATCTAACCAGGAATGGCAAACTCTTCAAATTCAGTGGGATAAACGACGCCAGAATATTTTATGGTTGGGAATCGGCCTGAATGTTTTGTTACTATTAGGGTTTAAATACATACCATTTTTCTTAAACTCAATTGCTGCTGTACTGGATTTGCCAGTTCTGCAACAACAAGCAAACTGGTTGGGGCTTCATTTAATTGCACCGTTGGGGATTTCATTTTTTTCCTTTGAATGTATAGCTTATCTAATAGATGTTTATCGAGGAGCGCCCCCCACTCGCGAATTTTTGAATTTCGCTGCGTACAAATTCTTCTTTCCAAAATTAATTTCAGGGCCGATTACTAGATACCATCACTTAGAAAATGAATGGAAAAATCTCAAATTTCCCAATACGAATAGAATTGTAGAAGGACTGTGGTTAATTGCTTGCGGCGCAGTTAAAAAAGCGATTTTAGCTGATAATTTAGGAATTTTCGTTAAACTTTGTTTTGACAATTTGCAGCGTACCGGAAGCGGTGATTTGTGGTTGGCAACATTTGCCTACGCACTGCAACTTTATCTAGATTTCAGCGGATATGTGGATATGGCGATCGGTAGCGCGATCCTGTTGGGATTGAATCTCCCTCAAAATTTTGATTTCCCTTATTTCAGCACCAGTATTGCTGATTTTTGGCGACGCTGGCACATGACTTTAGGCGATTGGCTGCGTAATTATTTATATTTCCCCTTGGGTGGTTCTCGCAAAGGTTTGCTACGTACCTGCTTCAATTTGTTAATAGTAATGTTGATTGCGGGAATTTGGCACGGTGCAGCTTGGGGATTCATTGTTTGGGGTGCTTTGCATGGCTTAGCGTTAGTAGTTCACCGAATCACGGATGCCATATCTCATCGTTTTTCTGAGCTAAAAAATTGGTGGCAAAGCGTACCTGGTATCTTGTTAGCTTGGTTAATAACTCAATTGATGGTATTTACCTCTTGGATCTTTTTCCGATTACCAAATTTGAAAGATGCTACTTGGGTAGTTCAGCATCTTTGGGGACATCAAGCAGATGCTCAGTTTGCACAAAAAGTATATGTAGAAACACTTGGTTTAGAACGCTTTCAATTAGGTATATTGCTAGGAGCTATATTTGCGGGAATGGGGATAATTTTTGCCGTGCATCGAGGTTTGAAGTTACAGTTAAGCTGGCCTGTGAAAATTATGCTGGTGCCAGTTAGCCTTTATGCAGTTTGGTTATTTGCTCCTAAGGAAGCCTTACCATACATTTATTTCGATTTCTAGAACACCAATTCAGTTTTCAATTTTTTATCCCTACCTACTTACTCCTCTAAATAAATTGTATTAAGTAGGATGGTATGAATAAACGCATATGGGCTGGGCGGGTAAGATAAGCGAGTAATATCGAATACTCAAATGTTTGCTACAGATAAATGATGGGGAGGTGGGGAGATGGGGGGATGGGGAGAGAGATCTGTAGCATTATTTTTTCTATTCGATATAAAACGGTTGTATATCAAGCACTTTCACTAAACCCGCCCCTACAAATGTACCTTCGTTTTTTCACACCTATCTACTTAATGTTCTAATACGCTGCTTTCTTTCAACACATTTGACAATATAGATGAGGGTACTTCCTTTAACCAACCCTTCCGCACAAACTCAGCATAGGTATCATTTTCAATCGCTGCAATATCTTGGTGAACTTGATTAATGGTAAACTCTTGTAGCTGCGGATGCTCTTTATATAGTTGATCGATTTTTTCCTGAACTTTGTTGATTTCTTCTTGCAGCCGCGTGGTGAGTTCCTGATAATATGCAGGTTCAATTTGAGGACGAATAACTGCTTGGGATAGGTGATTGAGAATTCGATTAAGGGAAACGCGACGAGTGATTGCTTCTAAATATTCCTGGCGTTCGGTTTGATTTTTTAGCAATCCCAATTTTTCAAGTAAAGGTTTAGTGGTTAAACCTTGCACTAACAGGGTAAACAACACTACTCCAAATACGATCGCAATCGTAGATTCTCGATCGGGTAAAACAATTGGTATACTTAATGCTAAAGCAATTGATACAGAACCTCTTAAACCTCCCCACCACAGTACGGTTTGATCTGGAAGAGTAATTTCTGATTTAGCTACCCCATTGGACAATGCGCCTAATCCGTAAACTGAGATTGCTCGCGTGATGATTACTGCGGCAATTGCGATCGCAATTGCCCCCATATTTTTCCCCAAACCGCTAAAACTGATTTGATCGCCAATCAACAAAAACACGATCGAATTTAGGAAAAAAGCGATAAATTCCCAAAATTCAGTAACTACAAGCCGCGTGCGCGGATTCATGCCAATACGAGCGCCAAAATTGCCTAAAATTAAGCCAGTAATGACAACCGCAATTACTCCAGAACCACCCAAATCTTCGGCAATTATATAAGCACCATAAGCGGCAATTAAAGTGATTGATTGCTCGACAAAAGGTAAATCGAAACGTTGGGTAATATAGGAGATCGCAAAACCAATAAAAACGCCTACTCCAATGCCAATTCCGACAAATTTTACGAATTCAGCCGTAAGATCTGGGATCGAAAATTCCGTATTACCAAAGGAGAAACTAAGTAGAAAACTAAACGCTACGACAGCAATTCCATCATTAAATAAACTTTCCCCTTCCATCAAGGTAGACAGGCGTTTATCTACGCCTAATTCTCGAAACAAAGCAATTACTGAAACTGGATCTGTAGCAGAGATACTAGCACCTACTAATAAGGCAGTTGCTAAGGAAATACCTGCTAGTTTCCACAGTGCAAAAGCCGTACCTGCAACAGAAATCACTACCCCCAAGATAGCGTAAAGGCTAATCGGTACTAAGTCTCGCTTTAAGTAAGACCACTGCATATTCCAAGCAGCTTCAAACAGCAGTGGCGGTAAAAAAATTAACAGGATTAATTGGGGAGATAGATGAACCAAACGCACGTCAATAAAAGCTAAACCTAACCCGGTAATCACCAATAGTAGTGTGTAGGGTATTTGGCGAAACCAGCTAATGCTTTGGGAGAGTGTCGCTACGCTCAAGGAAACTAAAAGCACTAACAGGAATGGTTTGATGTTTGCTTCAATTGTAGCAGCCTCACTGACAGTTGCTAAGAACATGGAGCTAATTTATCTATAAAACGTCCTTTGTTAGTTTAGTCTCCTGAGAGGGAATGAGGGGATGGGGAGGTGGGGGGATGGGGAGATGGGGAGAAAATTTTTTACTTCAGACTTTATCCTTCATCCTTCTAAATATCGAATAACTCGACAGGGGTTGCCAACTGCGATCGCATTTCCTGGTATATCTTTTGTTACCACGCTACCAGCACCTATAGTCGTATTATCACCGATAGTTACTCCCGGACAAATAATCGCGCCACCACCAATCCACACATTGTTACCAATTTTAATCGGTGCCGCTAATTCTCGACCGGAAAGACGAATTTCTGGGGAAGTGGGATGGTAAGCTGTGTAAATTTGCACGTAAGGCGCACACAAAACATTATTGCCAATTTCTACTTTGTTACAATCAAGAATAATGCAGCCAAAATTCATGTAAAATTTATCACCAACATAGATATTGCTACCATAATCGCAGTGAAAAGGCGGCTCAATATCTATATTCGCTCCCACTTTTCCAAATAATTCAGTAATAATTTGAACGCGCTTTTCGGTTTCTTCTTCAATGGTATTATTGTATACTCTAGTGAGACGGCGTGCGCGTTTGCGATCGGCAGCTAATTCTTCATCGGAAGCGAGATATAACTCGCCTGCCAGCATTTTTTGTTTTTCGGTTTTTTCCATAAAATTGGATTCAGCTTAGAAACCCGGTTTCTTCAAAAAACCGGGTTTCTTTTCCTACCATACTTTTATACCATTTCTGGGACATGAATCTCGATATTATGCTGATTAGCGATCGCAATTAATTCTCCCATCTTTTCAGGTTCCGGTAACGGCGCTGGCGTAGATTTATCGGTTGCTGGTATACCAGCTTTCTCGAAAAATTTTGCCGCATTTGCTGGAGTAATAATTGCTAACATTCTGGCGTGGGACTTTGTTAAATTCCGGTAAGTGTGAGGAATACCTTTAGGAACCAAAACAAACGATCCTGCTGTAGCAGTCAAACTTTTTTCACCACTTTCAATTAATAATTCTCCTTCTAAAATATAAAGCGACTCAACTTCTTCCCGATGCCAGTGCTGGGGTGGCCCACTACTTTCAGGTTGAACGGTTATTTCCAACAAAGAATATCCTCCGTTAGTGTCTTCTCCCACTGCCTTAAAAGTAACCAAATCCTCAATTACCCAAAAAGATTTGCCTTCACCTGGAGGAACAAATTTGATAGTTTCAGTGTTTGTGTTCATACTTGCTGTTTAGGTTTAACTAGTTTTGTGTCCGCTTTATACTTAAACCAAGTATAGCTGATTAATTAAGTTTGTCTTCCAAATATTACGATGCAAGTAGCAACTTGAATTACTACTTGCCGTACTGACAGATTTTTGACAAACTGAGAACAGATTAATCCCTGCCATTCTAGTATTAATTTTAGACTTTGATAATTAAAAATTATGAATCACCCACCCGTTCCGGTAATTATCATTTTGCTCCTAGTTAACGCGATTATTTTTTGGCTTCTATTTTCTAGAAGCTGGCTAAGTCTTGCCAAACTTTACAAAACCAACCAAGCACCACCACGAAACATTCGCCGCATGAAACATGGTTCTGTAGGTTTGCTTCGCTACAAAGGAACGCTAAATGTAGGGATAACTCCCGAAGGACTTTATCTGAGTCTTATTCCTCCCTTGAACATTGGAACGCCACCTCTATTAATTCCTTGGCAGGCGATTGATAGAATTGAAAACGTTAACAGCCTCTTTGGGCAAAATTATCGTTTGCGCTTAAAAAATAACAAAATAACCATAGTCCTAAACGAAAAAGAGTTGGATGGAGCCAAACTCTTTTTTACAGGAGAATGGATTTAATTGTGATAGTAATATAATACAATTAATGCAATTAATTAACCAAATTGAGAGGGAAAATTATAGGCTATGCAGATTGAAAATTTATCCATTTTCTTACCAGTCTCTCACTCAAGTAGGTGCGTTGGCGGAGCCTGCGCGTAGCGCATAGGGTAGCAACGTATGGCATAGCGTCTCCTAGAAATATCGCATTTAACTATCAAAATGTAATTGACAAACTCGCAGATATACTTTAACATTAAATTAAATGCTAATTAAATGCTCTAAAATGATAAACCTTTCAAGAGATATTCATTCTCTTACCGACTTTAAACGGAATACGACTGAATTTTTGCAGCGTATTAAGCAAACAAAACATCCTTTGGTTCTCACTGTAAATGGAAAAGCTGAGTTAGTTGTTCAAGATGCAGAATCTTATCAGCAACTTTTAGAAGCTGCTGAATTAGTAGAAACTTTAAAGGGAATTAAATTAGGCTTGGAACAAATGCAAGAAGGAAAAGGTAAAAAAGCCGAAGATTTTTTTAATGAATTGTTTGATAAGTTAAACAGTTCACCATGAATCAAAAATATAAAATTGTCATCCAACCCGCAGCCCAAAAAGCAATAGAAGAAACCTATTTCTGGTTGAGTAATAATTCTTCTCAGAAGGCTAGAACCTGGTTAGAAGGTTTATATAAGGCTATTTTATCATTAGAAAATATGCCTCTTCGTTATTCATTAGCATTAGAAAATAGCTTTTTTGAAGAAGAAATTCGACAACTTGTTTATGGCAAAGGCCGAAATGCCTATCGGATTCTTTTTACTATTGTTGATGATACTGTACAGATTATTTTTGTGCGGCACGCTGCTCAAAAACCGATAATCGATGAATCAGACGAAGAATAAAAACTAATCTTAACAAATACCTTGGTGATGTTGTCCACACCCGCCCGCAAATCAATTTCCGGGCTAATAGCAAAAGTCGGTTAAAACCGACTGGAAAACCAAAAACTTATCAATTACTCTTCAGTCCACTTCAGTGGACTTTCGCTATTAGCCTGGGGTTTGAACCCCTGGCGGGCTGCAAGCGTTGCCAACGATTTGAATCGCAGGCGGGCTGATTTCCGGTGCAAAGGTTACTATCAAAACGAAAATCTGACCTCAGAACAGAACCAAATACAGCAAATTCAATCATCTGCCAACCCTGACAAAACTCACTAATCGCTGTTTGCGAAACTCCCAACCGTCTCTCAACAAAAGTTGGTATCTCCACAGACATCATTGAAAAACCTCCGATGCTGCTGTTACCTTTAGACTAAAAAAACGATTCCCCCATCTTCCCGCTTTCTATTTCAAGCCTAGCTTTTTACGAAACTCTTCATCGTATATCGCTTGCTGCCAATTCTTAGCAGATTTAACTTGTTCGGGAGTTAGGTTTTTAGCACTTCTGAAGTCGGTATAGAAGCGAATACCATCACCGTCACAATAGCTGAAGTCAGCACCGCTGAAGTTGACATTTAGGAGGTTAGCATTACGGAAGTTTACATGGCAAAGGTTAGCATCGCGGAGGTTAGCATCGCGAAGGTCGGCATCGCGGAGGTCGGCATCACTGAGGTTAGCACCGTTGAGGTTGGCATGACTGAGATCGGCATCACTGAGGATAGCACCGATGAGTTCGGCATCACTGAGGATAGCACCGCCGAGGTCGGCACCCCAGAGGGTAGCATCACTGAGGTCAGCGCCGATGAGGTTGGCACCGACTAGGTTGGCACCCATCAGCTTAGCAAGGATAAGGTTAGCACCGCTGAGATTGGCACCCCACAGGTATGCACCAACGAGGATGGCATCGCTGAGATTGGCATTGCTGAGGTTGGTGCGGCTGAGGTTCACACAGTTACCGAAAAGGAGGATTGCGAAGGAATTAGGTATCCCAGGCAATTCTCTTCTTTCTTTACATCCCTCAGTTAGCAACTCAACTGCTTCACGGGTGCCAGCACCAAGATTCCCAATTGTTTCCCAAGCCTTCTGTTCGTTTGCCTCTCTCCAAAATGGAATAATACTTACAAATGCGATGAGCAAAGGGATTATTAAAAGACTAGCTGTTCTAAATGTCCTGGTTCGTCTTTGTCTCAAACTTTTATTAATAAACTCTTTCCCCAAATCCGATAACCTCAGATTTCCACCTTCCTGCTTCTGAAACACCTTCGCTTCAGTCAACACTTTCCCCCCAAGCAAATAATCCTTCGCCTTCCCCCTATCTCGCCACCTCTTAGCAGCATCTTCAATTTCCCGTTTTTGAATCAACTTTTTCCGATTCTCATCAATCCACTGACGCAACAAACCCCATTCCCGAATCAAAGCTTCATGTACAACCTCAACCGTTTCTTCCCCAGTCGCCTCATTGCGTCCCGTCACCACCAAACGCTTACTAGCTAACTGCGTCACCAAATCCCAGTTATCCCCTCCCACCTCAGCACGGGTAGCCAGTTGTCGCGTGTCCTCCGTCCCTTCCCCCACACGCACCAACTGGATAAAGATTTGCTGTATCTGTTTCCCGTCAATCTTCTGAGTCAGTTCCTCATACACCGATTGTGCGTACCCAGCCAGCGCCTTTTCCACACCTTTGATATCGTCGTAAGCATCATGGGTGAGCCGATTGTTTTTCTGTCTCCTCCACAA
Organism: Leptolyngbyaceae cyanobacterium; assembly: GCA_036703985.1. Classification (GTDB taxonomy): domain Bacteria; phylum Cyanobacteriota; class Cyanobacteriia; order Cyanobacteriales; family Aerosakkonemataceae; genus DATNQN01. The sequence continues at coordinate 48,738 of DATNQN010000002.1, read as the reverse complement.
CTGCTCTAAAGCAAACTCCAGCAAAGGAAGATTTCCCGGCTCCCGCTTCACCGCATCCAAAATTCGCTCAGTCAGCCCCTCCTCCAGTTTTACGCCCATTACCTCTGCTGGACACTCAATTGCTTCCTGCATCTCTTCCCGGTTCATCGCACCGAGCAACTGCGGCTTATGCTGCTGTAACGCTGCTCCAAAAGTCGGGTAATTCAGCAGGTAACTCAAAAAATCAGCCCGTAGCGTCAACACCACCGTCAAATCATTCGGTGCTGACTGAATAGCTGCTAGCAACGCATCCACAAACGGCTGTTGCTCCGAATCATTGCGCGGATTATAAAGTTCTTCAAACTGGTCAATTATTAACAGCAACTGTTTGCTGGGATAGCGTGCCAAAATGCTTGCCACCACTTGCGGCAGCGTCAACTCCCGTTTCATGTCTGCTACCAGTTCCGCTGCTCTACCAGGCTGCTGAATTTCGTCTAATTCCGGCTTCAGCAACCGCACCAGAGCCGAAGCAAGTCCAAAAAAAGGTTGATTCTGAGGACGAAAAGACTCAATCAGCCAATTTCCCTTTTCTCTCAACTTGGGAATCAGTCCCGCAAATACAACCGAAGATTTGCCACTACCAGAAGCACCAATGACAGCGACTAACGGCTGTCGATATACAACTTCAACTAAACTATCGACAAACTTCTGCCGCCCAAAGAAAAACTTTTCATCCTGCTCCCGAAATGCCGACAAACCCCGATACGGGCAATCATCGGCGCTAATTACTTTTTTTCGATTTCTCTCCGAAACAGCCGTCTAATCGGCTGGAAAACCCTTCTCAACGAGTTTTCCGTATCCAGTTCCACCTCATAAGAAAGAATCCCTGGAATTAAACTCAAAGCAAACTTCGCCTTAGCCGCCGCAGGTGTCCCTGGTTCGTTCAACTTATCACGAATTTCCAATAACAACTTAATCAATTCATCGGGATAATTAGCACTAGGTTGACTTTGAATTATTTGAACTTCCGGCACAATTTCCACAATGGCAAGACTCGCATCATCTTCTGGCACATCGCAATGGCGTGCTTCTTGCGCCAGCAATTGCCAATATTCTGCCTCAACTTGATGCAATTCTGGTAAAACTTCCTTGCGAATTCTTTGCTTGATCGAGTTCTTTTCAAAGATATCGTTAGAATAAGCAAGACGCTTTTGCGCCTCACCGAGAGTTTCATATAAGGAATCAAGGGTTTGTTCTAAATCAGCTAATCTACGGCTTGGGGGCATAGTTTGACCTATAGATATGATTTTTCCCTATATTGCCTCATTTAGGTAAGAAATAGCAAGTAATCGTTAAGGCTTTAGAAACCCGGTTTTTCTAAAAAACCGGGTTTCTGAATCTCACCCAAAACCTAACCATTGAAACTTTGATAAAATTAAAACAAATTAACCAGAAGTAGCGTTTATGTCAACTCTACTCAGCGAAACCAAATCACCCCCAGGAATAATCATTTCTTGGGAATCTCTACCCGATGATTTTCAGTTAGAGGATGAACCAGTGGATAATACGGGACAGCCACTTTTAGCAGGTGCTTTACGTGAAAGTTTAGAAATTAGTGGTTTCATTCAACCACAAATGTTAATCGCCTCTAACTTTGCTCTTTGTGCAACAATCAATGGGCAATTTATCGCGAAAGCACCAGATTGGGTATATGTATCATCAGTCAAAGAAATTTTACCAGATCGCCAAAGCTATACACCCAATTTAGAAGGGGAAGTACCAGCGATCGCAATAGAATTTTTATCAGATAAAGATGGTACTGAATATTCTGTTAAACGCACCTATCCACCTGGAAAATGGTTTTTTTACGAACAGATATTGCAAATTCCCATCTATGTTATATTCGATCCAGATGGCGGACTATTAGAATATTATCAACTGGAAAATGGGCGGTATGAATTAAAGCAACCTGATGAAAATGGTCGTCATTGGATTGAAACAATGGGATTATTTTTAGGAACTTGGCAAGGAGCAAAAGAAGGAAGAACTGGGTATTGGTTAAGGTGGTGGGATAAAGATAGTAATTTGTTACCTTGGGCGGTAGAAAAAATTGAACAGGAACGCCAACGGGCAGAACAGGAACGCCTGGAAAAAGATAAGCTAATAGCTTATTTAAGATCGCAGGGTATCGACCCCAATAATTTGCCTAATCTTTAATACAAAGAAACCCGGTTTCTTGAAGAAACCGGGTTTCTAAAAGTGGGTGAATTAGATCTTAGAACGCACAAATTTATCCAAACGTTCTAACCCTTTTTCGATCGTCACTAAATCGGTGGCGTAAGATAAACGGATGCAGTCATCAGCGCCAAAAGCGACACCTGGAATCGCAGCAACTTGGTAGGATTCTAGCAGCGCATCGCAAAATTCCAGAGAAGTCAAACCCGTTTTGCTGATATCTATAAAAACGTAAAAAGCACCGTCTGGTTTGGGACAACTCAAACCGGGGATAGTGCTAATGCTTTCCAGTACTACCTGACGGCGTTTGGCAAAAGCTTGGCGCATCTCTTCGATACAATCTTGGGGACTGGTTAAAGCTGCGATCGCACCATATTGAGCAAAAGTACAAACATTCGAGGTACTGTGTCCCTGAATAGTACTTGCAGCCTTAATTATTTCCACTGGGCCAGCTAAATAACCGATCCGCCAACCCGTCATCGAGTAAGCTTTGGCAAAACCATTACTAATCAACGTGCGCTGAAAGATTTCAGGGCCAAACGAACCAATACTCACCTGCTGGGTGTCATCGTAGACGATTTTCTCGTAAATTTCATCAGAAACTACGAAAATATCTTTTTCTACTACTACTTCTGCTAGTGCCTTAATTTCATCTGGCGTATAAACAACACCTGTAGGATTAGAGGGAGAATTAAGGACGAACAACTTGGTTTTCGGCGTAATCGCCTGTCGCAATTGTGCAGGCGTAATTTTGTAGTTATTCTTAGCATCAGTATCTACGATTACCGGAACTCCTGCCGCCAATGTCACCATTTCTGGATAACTCAACCAGTAGGGTGACGGAATAACCACTTCATCCCCTGGATCTAGCAGCGCCAGCATTAGATTAAATAAAGAATGCTTTCCGCCGTTAGTCACAATGACATTTTCAGCCTTGTAATCTAATCCATTATCCGTTTTCAGCTTGTGGGCGATCGCATCCCGTAACTGCGGCTCCCCTGCGGCTGGGCCATATTTCGTTTTACCAGCGTCCAGAGCTTGCTTTGCAGCGGCTTTGATATGCTCTGGCGTGTCGAAATCCGGTTCCCCAGCGCTAAAACTACATACATCTATACCCTGCGCCTTCATCGCCTTGGCTTTGGCGGCGATCGCTAATGTTAAAGAAGGCTTTACTTGACTAACTCGTGCTGCCAGCTTCATGCTAAATCGATCCAGTGCGGCAATACTCTAATTTCTCAGACTACCTCAGGATCGGTATCCACTTTTGTGATTTTTTTACCTTTTTAAATCGCGATTAATGATGAAGTCTGAAGGATAAAGGATAAAGGCTGAAGTTTGAAGGATGAATTATTAACTGATTTACTCATCTCCCCTGCTCCCCTGCGCCCCATCCCCCCATCTCCCCATCAAGCTCAATATCAAAATTAAATGCGTAGCAGCTTAAAAGCATGGTATTCTTCTGACGATCGATCGGGAGAAAAGCGGTGAATAGACTCTGGCGGCTGGGAATTGCGGTTATCCTCGTGGCATTTGGGTTAATCTCTTATTGCACCAGCAGTTCCTACAATCCCATCACGGGGGAAAGTCAACGCATCCAACTACAACCGCAACAGGAAATAACTTTGGGACTGCAAGCGCGAGAAAAAATGGCCGCTCGACACGGCGGTTTGTACCCGGACAAAGCTCTTCAACAATATGTAAATCAAGTGGGCGATCGCATAGTAGCGCAGTCAGACGCCTCTAAAACCCCCTATCCCTTTGATTTTTATCTATTGCGCGATCCTCAAACTATTAACGCTTTTGCCTTACCGGGGGGGCAAGTTTTCATCACCGCCGCTTTACTCTCCCGCCTTTCCTCAGAAGCGCAACTAGCCGCAGTACTGGGACATGAAATCGGTCATGTCGTGGCGCGACACGGCGCGGAACACTTGGCAAAACAGCAATTAGGCTCCACACTGGTAACAGCCGTGGGAGTCGCTGCCAGCGATGACCAAGGACGGGGAAGACAAGCACAAATTATCGCTCAAGCAGTCAACCAACTTGTCGGTTTGCGATATGGAAGGGAAGATGAATTAGAAAGCGATCGCCTGGGTTTTCGCTTCATGACCCAAGCAGGCTACAATCCCCAAGGCATCGTCCAAGTTATGCAAATATTAGGAGCTAGTCGCAAAGGCGGTCAATCCCCAGAATTTTTCAGCACTCATCCCAATCCCGAAAATCGCGTACAAAAGTTGCAAGCTTTAATTACCGAAGCTTACCCGAATGGAATTCCGGCAAATTTGACATCTGGACAGGATAACTTTGGCAAATACGTAGCACCTCGTTTACCAAAAAGCTAAAAAGCTAATTATGTAGGTTGCGTTAACTGACCCAGAAGTTTTTATGAGTAGTTCATTTAGACTGATTAGAAAACTTGCTAGAAAATTAAAATATTTGCCACTAGAGCTATTGTGGAACTACCCCATTACAATTAACAGTATTGCAACTTTAGAAACTGATATTCGTGCCGAACTAGGTAAAATTGTTCCAGCCGGATGTAGTTTGTTAACAGAAACTGAAAGAATACACGGAATGCTCGCAAAATATGATTTTATAGATTTGACATTTCGCGTTCCCGATTATTTGTTACTGCAATCCGATTACCAGTCAGGTATCTCGCTCTTAAGAGAACTGCTACCTGTACAAGACCCATCAGAAGAAGACTACGAAGAAATTAAGAATCATGAATTATTAAATGGTATATACTTAGACACATTAGAAAGTTTGGCCGAAGATCTTGACGCAGGCTTAACGCTGTGCCGAATGGTACTTAACAGCCAATCGCCTCGGCCTAACAAAGAACGAAATAAAATGAATTCCCTCAGCTTGCCAAGATTGATATTACCTAATAACTATTTTCCACAGCGCTTTATTATACAAGATGCCTGTCTTACCAATGCTGAAGCTGTCTGGTTTTTCAAACATTTCTACTTATAGAGTTGAATTGCCTAGTTTGGCGCCAGAAGTGCCAAAATCATTCAGCATTAGTTTGTTAAAATAGTAGAATACTTTAAATGATTAATTTACTAAATAGCTGAACTAGGTGCAGAGGTAGGCAAGAAAAGCAATTATCCTCTGCCTTCCTCTGCTATAAAACAAATTAAGCTATCGTCACTTCTTTCGACAAATAAACATCCTGAATCGCATTAAATAATTTAACTCCTTCTTCCATCGGACGTTGAAATGCTTTGCGACCGGAGATTAAGCCAGTACCACCAGCGCGTTTGTTAATTACCGCCGTGCGAACTGCTTCGGCAAAATCATTTTTTCCGGAAGCACCACCAGAGTTAATTAAACCAGCCCGACCGCAATAACAATTCAACACTTGATAGCGAGTTAAATCAATTGGATGGTCGGTTGTCAAATCGGTATAAACTCGCTCGTTTGTCATGCCATATTTCTGGCCGGTTGCTTTGGCAACTGCACTGTAACCACCGTTATTTTCAGGCAATTTTTGTTTGATGATATCTGCTTCGATGGTCACTCCCAAATGATTTGCTTGTCCGGTTAAATCTGCCGATACGTGATAATCTTTATCTTGTTTGAAAGCAGGATTCCGCAGATAGCACCACAAAATTGTTGCCATTCCATATTCGTGGGCGAGGGCAAAAGCTTGGCTGACTTCTTGTATTTGGCGAGTTGATTGTTCCGAACCAAAATAAATTGTTGCGCCAACTGCTACCGCGCCCAAATTCCATGCTTGTTCGACAGAAGCAAACATGATTTGGTCGTATTGATTCGGATAGGTAAGCAGTTCGTTATGGTTTAGTTTGACAATGAACGGAATTTTATGGGCGTATTTGCGGGAAACCATACCCAAAACGCCTACAGTTGTCGCAACTGCATTGCAACCACCTTCAATTGCCAATTTCACGATGTTTTCCGGGTCAAAATAAATTGGATTGGGTGAAAAAGAAGCGCCCGCTGAGTGTTCGATTCCTTGGTCTACTGGCAAGATCGAAAGATAACCAGTATTTGCCAAACGCCCGGTAGAATAAAGTTGTTGCAAGCTACGCAAAACTTGCGGATTGCGATCGCTTTGTGCAAAAATCCGATCGATCCAATCTGGCCCTGGTAAATGCAATAAATCTTGAGAAACTTTAGCTTTATAAGTGAGGAGGTCTTCAGCTTCTTGACCCAGCAAAGACTCCAGAGAACTGGGTGTAGATAGCGTTGTAGTCATAACGATTTTCCTCAAAATTTGATTAAAAAAGTTGCTTACAAGACAACACCTTTGCAGTAATGAAATTCAACACGCGCTATTAGCTAGGGTAACGCTTCGTTGTCAAAGCATCCAGTTGCAATTGGTTTGCGATCGCTATCCCTGTTTTGACGCTCTTCAGCAGCTTAATTTTCCCTATCTCACCTTCATCTGTCTGAAGTTATATCTTTATTTACAAATTGTAACAAGTAAATTGAAGCTTGAGAAGGAAGTTAATATAGCAACCTTTCTTAATAATAGGTAATTAAGATTACTAATTATTTTTTACAAGAACCATGTTAGACAATAATAGCAAATTAATTTTAGCAGCTATTGACTTTAGCCATATTCAACGCAGAGTTCGTCAAATCAATTACTTATTGGAACCAGTTTTGAATAATCATCAGGCTGAAACGGGCGAACATAATTCAAAGGGCTATCAGAAAACTAGAAACTTTTAGTCTAACTTTTTTACCATTAGTAACTCTCATACTAATGGTAAAAAATGATTTCTTGCCTCTATCTTTTGATTTAAATAAAATAACTACTCTGGTTAGAACTATTTGTCAGCAAACTTAATTAGGATGGACAGCAATCATTAGGTATCTCTAACCAGCTTCGATAATTAGAAATTCGGAATTGGGTATGGGTATCTCTTTTACTAAAAAAATTGATACCCACCTTTATTTTTTATTTATCTACATAGCTTACAGAAGTATAGTATGTCTGGCAAAATTTAACTAAAATTCTTACTTTTAAAATAAATATATTGCCATATTTCAGTATTTGTAGTATTTTTTGAAAAGCCAGATCTAATTTTGATAAAATGATTTTGCAATGCCACAGCGCGATTGTAACTTTAGCAACTAGTGATATTAATAAATTAATTATTTTTTACACGCAACTTTTGCAGCAAGAACCTGTTAATTATATTCCCAATGTTTATGCTGAATTTGATCTCCCTGGTTTGCGTTTGGGAATTTTTAGACCCAAAGAAAGTGAACTTTCAGAGTTTCAAAATTCGGGCCAAAGTACGATCGGCTTATGTTTAGAAGTAAATGATTTAGAAAATGCGATCGCGCATTTTACCAAATTAGGATACCCACCACCTGGACAAATTATCACCGCTTCTCACGGCAGAGAAATTTACGCCTATGACCCAGCAGGTAATAGATTAATTCTGCACCAATCTAAAACACAGGTAAAAAGTGAAAACCCATCAGATAAACTAGAAAAAAATAAACGCTAGCAATCAACGCCACAACAGCTAATAATTGCTTCCATTTGCTATAACCACTAGGGGCCATATTTTCCCGCAATAAAATAGAAGTCGATGAACCTACTACATAACTCAAGCTTAAGCCCAAATAAGGCCATCTATCAGTAATACCCCAAATCGCTAGCATTGTCATTGCTAATAACAACATCATTAGTTCAACAAAGCGAGGCGGGTTATACTCGCTAGATAAAACCAACGTATTCCACCAGAATTGCCATTGCTGCATATCGATTTTCGATTTTCGATTGGTAATAAATTGATAATAGATAATGAGTAATTGGTATTTTTTTACCCATTACCCACTACCTATTACCTACTAACCGATGTACTTATTCACCTTCTTTTAGTTCGACACCAAATACTCGGCTAAAAGCTTTTTCCACTTTGTAACCAGAATCGATCGACTCTAGAGGATCTTTCCGCAGGCGGTGACGCAAACACAGACGAATAATGCGGCGGATATCATCCACCGTTACCTGAGTTCTACCTTCAAAGGCAGCTAACGCTTTAGCGGCACGGTTGGTTACGATGTCTCCCCGCAAGCCGTCTACATCTAGTTCAGCACAAACCTCAGAAATTTTCACCCGCAAATCGTAATCGAGTGTCACCGAAGGCAATAACTCTTGGGCGGTAACCAGTTGTTTTTGCAAAGCTTCTTGGGTTTCTTGATATTTTTCGAGAAAATCAGGTGGATTCTGGTCAAACTCCGATCTTTGTTCCACAATTCGCACTCGCAAAGCGGGTTCCTTCACGGTGCGAATTTCCGCGTGCATCCCGAAACGATCGAGCAACTGAGGACGCAATTCCCCTTCTTCCGGATTACCCGAACCTACTAGCACGAATCTAGCCGGGTGGCGGATTGAAATACCTTCCCGTTCTACCGTATTCCAACCAGAGGCGGCAGAATCTAGTAAAACATCAACCAGGTGGTCGTCCAGCAAGTTGACTTCATCCACGTAGAGGATACCGCGATTTGCTTTGGCTAGCAGTCCCGGTTCAAAAGCCTTGACACCTTCAGACAAAGCTTTTTCAATATCGATCGTGCCGCAAACTCGGTCTTCGGTTGCCCCTAGCGGTAAGTCAACCATCGTTACTTTTTTCTTGACGGTTCTAATTTCCGCTTGCTGTGCTAGCTTTTCTCGCACAGTATCGCTCATGATATCGGGATCGCTGGGATGGCTGTTGAAGGGATCGTCGGCAACTACTTCGATTTCTGGAAGTAGGTCGGCTAATGCCCGTATTGTAGTGGATTTGCCAGTGCCGCGATCGCCCATAATCATGACACCGCCGATTTTCGGATCGATTACATTTAATAGCAGTGCCAGTTTCATTTCCTCCTGGCCAACGATAGCCGTAAAGGGAAAGACGACACGGCGGGCTGCCGATTTCATAGTTGTTGGCTCCAGGGCAGTCGGACTCACGCGCTTATTTAACCTATTTTTAATGCTTTATTCCGTCTTTCATTTTGCCACAATCGATCGGGATTTAAGGATGAAGTGTAAAGGATGAAGGATGAAGTCTGAAGGATAAAAATTAAATAATTTACCCCTTTTCCCTTTTCCCTTTTCCCATTCCCCCTTGCACCTCTGCCCCCCTGCCCCCCTGCTCCCTAGCCCCTAGTCCATTCAAGGAGAGGTTTCCCGTTCGACGTGATTATTCGAGTTAATGTCTACGGAAATCGTGGCATCCCACCAAGCAGAAGAATGGGAAGGGGGGTCTTGGTGTGTCGCGATGTGATTGTGGTTGTTGGAAATATTGCTTTGATTAGTGGAAATTTCTTTTAAATCACGTTCTGTTAAGGCGTCGTTTAATAAAGAGCGATCGAGTCGATAGAGATCTTTTAACACGGCTGTTGCTGATTGATATCGATCGCTAAAGTGATATGCCACCATCCGATCTAAAATCTCAGCTAATTCATCGTTTACCCTAGCTAGAGGACGCCAGATGGGGCAACCAGTATCGCGGTGTAGAGTTAAATGCTGGGGTTGAATACCCGTTAATGCTTGAATCGCAATCATTCCCACTGCATAGATATCGCTAGCCGGTCGGGGATGTCCTGCTAACTGTTCTGGTGGTGCGTATCCTCGCGTTCCAATGGCTACTGTAGGGCTTTCCGTTTCCGGGCCAACAGGGGGCTGGATTTGCTTAACTGCACCAAAATCAATCAAAACTAACTTGTTATCTTGTTTTCGCCTGATAATATTGCTGGGTTTGATATCGCGGTGAATGACTTGATGCTGGTGAATGAAAGCGAGTATTTCTAAAATGCCGATCGATAAATCCACTACTAAGGATTCGCTGACTCTGCGATCGATCGGTAATTCATCGCTCAAAGGTACGCCCTCTACGTACTCTTCCACTAAGTAAAACTCTTCTTCTTCTTCCAAATAGGCGAACAATTGAGGAATCTGACTGTGTTGACCTAAAACTTCCAAAATTTTGGCTTCTGTCTGAAATAATCGCCTCGCTACTTGTAAAAATTTCACATCTCGACGGGCTGGCATCAAATGTTTGACTACGCAAATGGGATGACCCGGACGTTGGGTATCTCGTGCCAGATAAGTTTGGCCGAAGCCTCCTTGTGCTAAGACTTTGGTAATTTGGTAGCGTCCTCCCAAACAGGCTGAAACAAAAGGAAACAAAGGTACGGGAGAAGGCGCGACGTTTTCTGATGGCAGGGAAACGGGAACCGTCGGAGATTCGCCGATCGGAATCGTGGCGGCTTGGGAAAAAGGAAGAGTACCAGAATCGGAAGGCAGGGGATTTTTTAGCATAGTGGTCAACAATGCGATCGTTGCCTGTTGTTCCTGTGCTTCCCTGGCAATTTCCATTTGCTGTTGGTGCATTTTGTAAGCGGCGTAAACCACTACGCTACCGCCAGTGGCGATCGCCCCCAGCCCTGCTGGTATAAAAGGAATCCATCCGGCATATACGAACGTGCCGTAACATATGCTGCCCAAAGCTGTCAAAACTCCTGCCCCTGAGAGTCCCAGCCACAAAGGATGGCGCAGTTGCCAAGCAATTAATCCCCCCGCCATTCCCCAAGCCCAGATCCACAGGGCTTCTAACCAATTCGGCCAGTACCACAATAGGGGGCGTCCGTCTAAGGCTGCACTGAGAATTTGACTGATGATTTGGGCATGAACTACTACTCCCGGCATCTTTGCTTGCTCGGCTATTACCGAACTGAAGGGAGTATAAAAGGCATCATCTATGCTGGCAGCAGTAACGCCGATCAACACGATGCGATCGCGGATCGACTCTTTCGGTACTCGATCGGCAAGTACGTCCTGCAACGTCACCTGTGGAGCAACTTCTTGACCTGACCTGTAATTGAGTAAAATTTGATAACCCGCCGCATCTATGCCTTGGTAACTGCCCGCTAGGGGGTCTAAACGAGGAAATACGACTAAAGGCCGGGGATTAGCGGGAGCAAACGCCGTCTTTTCTCGATTTTCCGATTTTTTTGGCACTTTTCCTAGCGCCATATACCCGGAAGGTGGTGCTGCAAAAGATTGAATGCCTAAATTAGCTAGATAGCGAGTTGCTAATTGAATGCTAAAAGCCGATTTGGTTTGGCATTTTCCTTTTCCTGGAGATAAAAATAACAGCGCCCGTCGGATCGCTCCATCCGGATCGATGGGAAAATCGCTAAAACCTACTCGATTAACTGGTACGGCGGATGGGGCGGCAACCCCTAAATGTCCTGCATCGCTACTCCTACAAATCGCAATCACCCGATCGCTTTTTTTCAGTTGGGATGCCAATTGTTGATTTCCTGGCTCGACTGGCATATCCCGATAAATATCTAGTCCGATTGCAGTAGGTTGATGCCGTTCCAGTTTTTCTAAAGCTTGCGCTAATATGGCATCTGATAAGGGCCACTGACGCAACTTCTGGATATCTTCTTCCGTTACCGCCACCACTAACAAGCGGTTATCGATTTTCTCTGGCGGACGCGATCGCAACATTTGGTCATAAGCCCCCAATTCCAGGACTTCCATCTGCCCGAAATGACGCAACCCCAGCAGTATCGCAGTTACCCCGATGCTGGCTACCAATACAGGTGTCCGCATAACTGACATCCCTTGGTAGCGGTGACGCCAATCAGACACCAAATCGCGCAGTTGATGGGAAAATTTAGCCAGCACAGCAGCACAACAATAAATAGATTTAAAATTCAAAATTCAAAAGGAAAATTTTGTTCTACCACCAAATAAATTATTTGGATTTTAGATTTGAAATTTTGATTTTTCATCGCTAATCCTAGCGTACACTCACTTTACGAATTCATTTTAAAGCTGTCATAAATATTTCCCAATGCCTTAACCTTAACGAAAGTTAAGAGGAAACTGGGATGTTGATGGTGCGACTGCTGGTTTTTGATACACGGTACCGTTAGGCATGATCGTTCCGCTCAGTTTAGCACCAGTAAAATCTGCCCCTTCTGACCCGTTCGCTTTTGCACGAAACAAGTTTGCATCTGTCAGGTTGGCATAAGTAAAATTAGCACCACTAATATTCGCACCGCTCAACATCGCTTGAGTGAGATCTGCACCCCGCAGGTTTGCACCGCTCAAGTTTGCACCCACTAACAGAGTATTCTTTAAGTTAGCATCTTCAAGGTCTGCACCGCTCAGGTTTACACCGCTTAAGTCAGTACCGTTTAAGTTTACACCACTTAAGTCACACCCAGGACATTCTTTGGTAGACATCAGCTGTTCAACTGGGTCAGTATACTGAGTTAACAAGGGGGATGCAAACCACAGCGGAGTTACTAGGGATAGTGTAACAATTCTTTTTTTCATATTTAGTTTCCCGTGCATTCCGATAAGTCGAGTATGTTAGCTGTTTGCGATCGACGTCGCATCACCCGAAAGGGCAAATTTTTAGGACTATTTTACTTAAGGGCTGTCGTTTGGGGGAAAGGGAAGGGGAAAGATTTGCGACACCTTTCCCATCAATCGGGACGATAATCAAACATTTTGAAGATGTGGCAAGGATTTGAGATTCGTCGCCATTTCAATTTTTGTAACAACTAACGCGGCCAACCTCAACAAAGCTAGATTATTTCTAACTACTACTCGATCGATCCTTAACTTACAAAGAAAGGAAAAAAACTACTATGACAAATCAATTAAAAGTTAATCGTCATCAGCCAGAACGATTTGCGATCGTTTTACTGCTGGGCGCATTATCTGCCATTACTTTGCCCAGCTGTTCTCAAGAGTATAGTACAAGCTTAAGCAGCTACCAAAGAGAAATGAAACCAGCCGCCGCACCCGCACCAAAGCAGGCGATGGATAACATGGTAAGTCAATCCGAAACCAAGATAGCATCAAATGAAGAAACTGCGATCGCATCTGCCCAAGCACCTCGCACCTTACCTCAGTTAATTAAAAAAGCAGAATTAACTTTAGTAGTCGGTTCGATTGACAAGAGTATGCAGCAAGTTTCCGCTCTTGTCAAAAAACAACAAGGAGATATACTAGGTTTTCAAGAGAGCCAACCAACCGATCCTAGCAGCCGTCAGACGGCATCGATGCAGTTGCGAATTCCATCCCAAAAGTTAGATGCTACCTTGGATGCTCTTGCTAAACTGGGAAGCGTAGAAAGTCGCTCTCTTACCGCTGAAGATGTTTCCGACCAATTAGTTGATTTTCAAGCGCGACTGAAAAATTTACGTAAATCGGAAGAAGCGTTATTAAAAATAATGGAACGTTCTGGAACGGTGAGAGATGTATTGCAAGTTTCTCAACAACTCAGTAATACGCGAGAATCGATCGAACGAATTTCCGCTCAGTTGAAAAGCCTGCAAAATCAAGTAGCTTATTCCACTATAAATCTCAATTTACAAGCCGCCGTATCTGCTGCCCCTGTATCGGTTACTCCTGTAGGGTTGCGAGTACAAGAAAGTTGGGGAAAAGCAACTCATTCTGTGAGCGAATTTACGATGAGTTTATTGAGTTTGACGATTTGGTTATTTGCTTTTAGCCCTTATTTTTTCTTCATTGGTGCTATAGTGTATGGTATTTACCGATATCATAAATCTAAATCTCAACTAGTGTCGAAATGAGAAATGGGACGGTAGGGAGATGGGGGGATAACGGGTTCCGGGAGCAGCGAGCAGGAAGCAGGGAGAAAAGAAAAAGGGGTAAATTATTTAATTTTTATCCTTCAGACTTCATCCTTTAGACTTTATCATTCATCCTTTAATCATGGTAAAATTACTGCATCAACCAGGAGATATTCTGGCCGAAAGATATCAAATTTTTGATGTTTTAGGGCAAGGTGGAATTGGCGTAACTTACCAAGCTGTTGATTTGCAAAACGATCGGCAAGTAGCGATCAAAAAGTTGTCGCTCCAACAGATTAGTGATTGGAAAGTTCTAGAATTATTTGAACGAGAAGCCAGAATTTTATCTCAACTGAATCATCCGGGAATTCCTCAATATTTGGATTACTTTCAGGTGGATACACCGGACGATCGCAAATTTTACCTAGTACAAGAATTGGCAGCAGGAGAGTCTTTAGCAGCTTTAGTAGAAAAAGGTTGGCACGCCAAGGAAACCGAAGTTAAGTCGATCGCCGAACAGGTGTTGTTAATTCTAACTTATTTACAAGAGTTCAAGCCACCAGTAATTCATCGCGATATCAAACCGCAAAATATCATCCGAAACTCAGATGGTAAAGTTTTTTTAGTAGATTTTGGTGCGGTGCAAGATACTTATCGCCAAACTGCGATCGCAGGTAGCACCGTCATCGGTACTTATGGTTATATGGCACCAGAACAATTTGCGGGACAAGCTTACCCTGCCACTGATTTATATGGATTGGCAGCAACTTTATTGTTTTTGTTAACCCATCAATCTCCTAGTAATTTACCTCAGCATCGCCTAAAAATTGACTTTCGTTCTCATGTACAAATTTTACCCTCATTTGCTGACTGGTTAGAAACTATGCTGGAACCAATACCAGAAGATAGATTTCCTTCAGCCAAAGCAGCTTTAACAAATCTCAAGGGGGAAAGAAATTCTCTTGTAGAAAAGCGGAGTCAACCAACTGGAAGCCGCATACGTTTACAGCAAACATGGGGAAAATTAATAGTAGAAATTCCGCCTGTGGGATGGCGATTGGATAATATTTCTTGGTTGGGGTTTGCGTTAATTTGGAGCGGGTTTTTATTTTTTTGGACGGCAGGTGCGATCGCAGTTGGTACTTACCTATTTTTCCCTCTGTTTTCCATTCCTTTTTGGATAGTAGGACTGGGAATGTTAGGCAATATACTCTTTAGTTTGACTGGTCGCACTCGTTTAGAAATCGACAGAGAAAATTTTCGATTGCAATGGCAATTGCTGGGTTTTCGCTATTTGGTAAAAGGAGGCACCGCAGATATCAAAAAAGTAGAACTCAGCAGCAATTATCAAATTAACAATCAACCGATTGTCACTTGTAATATAATAGAAGGAGTTCGTAACTATCGTTTTGGTTCTTGGTTGTTATTAGCGGAGAAAGAATGGCTAATGGAAGAAATTACTAATTTTTTAAAGAAGAACAATTGCTAAATTTAAAAGGTAATAATTTTAATCTAAATGAAAAATTAGGTTTTTATTATTTCGATTGATATTTGGCTCGATTCGTTGTGGTAACAGCAGGGATTTTTGGCGAGAGTTATAGGGCAATATTTTTACCACAGATGAACACAGATGAAGAGATGATGTTTTGCTCGCGTTTTGCAAAAAGTCTAAGGCTTAATTGCAGAAAATGCGCTAAAATTAAGGCTTTAAAATCTAAAATTACCAATCTAAAATCGCAATGGATCGCCAACGCATCGAACCCGGGCCAGGACAAGAATCCGTTTGGGACTACCCACGTCCGCCACGCTTAGAAGATTCTCCCAAGCACATCAAAATAGTTTTTAACGGTGTCACTATTGCCGATACCCACAAAGCTAAAAGGGTTTTAGAAACTTCTCACCCACCGGTCTACTATATTCCGCCTACTGATATCAAAATGGAATATTTAGTGCGGGAAAAACGTTCCTCTTTTTGCGAGTGGAAAGGGCTAGCGGGTTACTATACTCTCGCCGTGGGAGATCGAAAAGCACCATTTGCTGCTTGGTTTTATCCAGAGCCTACCCCAGCCTTTGCTTCTATGAAAGATTACGTAGCTTTTTATGCCAGTTTGATGGAAGCTTGCTACGTTGATGATGAGAAGGTGCAACCCCAACCCGGTGATTTTTATGGTGGCTGGATCACTAAAGATATTGTAGGGCCATTCAAAGGTGGAGCGGGAACCTGGGGTTGGTAAGCTGCCTAGATGGAGTGAGGCGGTAAGGGAAAAAAGAGGGGATTGATCGAAGAAAATTTATTCTCTCATTTTGAATTTAACTTCATCCTTCATCCTTGATACTTCATCCTTTTTGAGTATTAGCTTATACCAATATTCAAAATAGGAGTATTGGCGGATACTACTTCTAAAAAAATGTAGTTATAAAAGAAGAATGTTTGATAATCGGTAGATAACACCCTGGAGGAAGCCATGAAAAATCGTTCCGATTTCCTCTATCCCCGTAGCCGCTACTACGGACAAGTAAAACCTGAAAATATGGTTTTTAATGCGAATTTGCAAGAATTCGCTCAAAAAGTAAATTTCATTTGCGCTTTAGAAACTGGTGGTAAGTTACCGCCAGAAGATGCTTACAAGCAAATTAAAAAGCTTTGGAAACAACTAAAACGCACGAAAAAGCAACTCGCGATCGGTGAAAACCCCTTTCAACCGCCATCAGAAGACGACTCCGATGGTAGTCCGGAAGATCTGTAATCGATTTGTGAATGGGCGATCGCACTTTTTCCGGTCACGGTCTGAGTTAAAGTAAAATTCGCTTGTCCGATCCAAGGGTGTTTTATAAACATGGCGAATCAATCTCCCATTCCAGTTGTCGTGAACGGTGCTGCGGGTAAAATGGGCCGCGAGGTAATCAAAGCTGTAGCAGCAGCACCGGATCTGACTTTGTTAGGCGCGATCGATAAAAATCCCCAATTGTTAAATCAAGATGCGGGGGAAGTAGCGGGATGTGGCCCTTTAGAGGTTCCGATCACCGATCAGTTTGAACCGACTTTAGCAATGGCAGCGCAGGAAAAAGTGTTAGGGGTAATGGTAGATTTCACCCACCCCAAAACAGTTTACGACTCGATTCGGTCTGCCATTGCCTACGGAGTCCGTCCGGTAGTGGGAACGACAGGACTCAGCCCACAACAAATCGAAGAATTAGGTGAGTTTGCGGAAAAAGCTAGTACGGGTTGTCTGATTATCCCTAATTTTTCTATAGGTATGGTGTTGCTGCAACAAGCTGCCCTGGCTGCCTCGAAATACTTCGATCACGTAGAAATCATCGAACTTCACCACAATCAAAAAGCTGACGCACCTAGCGGAACAGCCGTACAAACTGCCCAGATGCTAGGGGAAATGGGTAAAACTTTCAATCCCCCGTCTGTGGAGGAAACGGAAAAGCTAACGGGCGCTAGAGGTGCTTTAGCTGAGGAAAATATTCGCATTCACAGCGTTCGCTTACCGGGGTTGATCGCTCACCAGGAAGTGATTTTCGGTGCGGCAGGTCAAGTTTATACCCTCCGCCACGATACTAGCGATCGCGCTTGCTATATGCCAGGTGTTTTACTGGCAATTCGCAAGGTAACTCAACTCAAATCTCTGGTATATGGTTTAGAAAAGATATTGTGAGTGATCGGGGAAGGATGAAGGGTGAAGTATAAAGGATGAAGGATAAAAATTCAAAAATTTTCCCCACCTCCCCATCCCCCATCCCCTCACTCGATCGCAATTGAATCTAAAATCAAAAATCTAAAATCCATATGCTAGTGCCTCTCACCCGCCAAAAGTTTGAACAACTAATCCCATTAATTGCTACTGCTTCCCAATATAAATACGCTTGGGGTAATCTTTCTGATTTTTTAATTAGGTTGTTAATTTCTTTTGTTAGTGTTTTAATACTCTATTTAATCAGGCTAGTAGTCGGCGATAATTTCGTTCCATTTATTATCTTAATTGCGATTTTCAGCGGTCTTTATTGGTTGTGGGGGCCAGTTTTCTGGGCTAGCTTGCGTAATTTTGAATGCCGCCGTTACAAATACAGCGGTTTTTGGCGCGGTGAAGTAATCGATTTGTATGTCACTGAAGAGATAATTGGCAAAGAACAAACCGTTAATAAACGCGGTGAGTTAGTAATTGTCGAAAATCGGGAAAGACGACTGAATTTAGAAGTCGGGGATGAAACTGGTTTTACTACTCAATTGCAAGTACCTTTAAAACGCGCCCACCAAGCGATCGCACCGGGAGAAATTGCCGAGATGCTAGTGATGTCAAATCGAGCCGATTTATCCCGTATTGCTAAAGTATCGGATATTTATCTCCCGGAATTGGATTTGTGGGTAAGCGACTATCCTTGTTTACGTCATGATGAATTCGTTGATATTAGTAGCCGCATCGGAAATGATGATGATGAAGAAGTGCAAAGACAACCCACCAAAAAGAACCGAACTGGGGAAACATCTAAATCTGCTTATTCGCGATCGCGCAAATCATCGAAAAGAAGGACTGAAAACTACTAATCGAATTAATTTCTCGCTCCCAGGTTAAACCTGGGAGTGGGGTTTTGAGACTGAAAACTCTCTTAACAAGCGCGTAAATCGGTTTGAACTCCAAGCAGATTTTAAATAAAAGAAATGGCTTATAGCGATTTTAAGCTAAATGAAGTTATTCAACGTTTTGAATTAACAGTAAATGAAGCATCGGGAATGTTTGCCAGCATAGTACAAGAAGAATGTAGCGATTTACCGGCAACTATTTTACAAGAAGGTTAAGGAGTTTTAGGTTGGAGTCTTGTGATGGCGAAATCTGTTATCAAGCCCTATATAGCAATCCTATTTGAGTAATGAACTAAACCCTAGCCCTCCCCTTACGAAGGGGAGGGTTGGGAGGGGTCTAGTTGTTCGCAATTCATTTAGGATTGCTATAGTGATAGTAGAAAAATTAAACTTTTTGAATAAACTGATAACTGATAAAACCAAGTTCCGTAAAAAACTTAACTATTTTGCTTTGTCTTGTAATATTTAACTATACTTTTACTAAAATTTGTATTATTTTATTACAGCGATCGCCTACAAATTACAGCAGTCCTAAAATAAAAAACAGCAAGCACCGCTCACTGTGGCAGTGAGTGAGATGGAAAAATGAGCAATTACCAAAATGGCACCAAGGAAAGCGTAATGTCCGTGGTGCAAGAAATTAATGCGGTTGTCAAGGGTCGCACGCGCTATAAAGTGGATGGGCTTTATCATTCGGAAGCCCTGAAAACTCACCTGGAATTTAGACTATTAAATGCCAAAGGGATTCGGCAAGTTTTAGCTAACACATCAACGGGAAACGTACTGGTAATTTATTATCCAGAACAAACTCCGATTGAGATTGCCAATTTAATTAATAAATTGGTAGCAGAATACATAAAAAGAGCTAAAAGATATCAAACTAAGGCAGAAACCAAAGTTTTACCAAATAAAGAAAAGTCAAATAATATGGCTTTTTTTAATTGGGAGAAAGCAAAAGAAAATAATGGTGGTTTAAGCAAGCAAGAATTAAACAATTTAACGGCTTCTGCCCAAGCACAACAAATTAAACCCTGGCATTCGATCGAAGCAGAGTTTGCGATCGCAGAATTTCAATCCTCAAAAACCGCAGGATTATCTAACGACTCTGCCAAAGAAAAACTGAATAAATACGGGGCAAACGTTCTCCCCGAAGCAGTTCCTCGTTCCGGACTGAGCATTTTTATCGATCAGTTTAAATCCCTGCCAGTTGCGCTGTTAGCAGTGGCGGCAGCTTGTTCGGTGGCGACTGGCGGAGTAGTAGATGCGGCAGTGATTATGGGAGTTGTCGTCATCAACGCCGTCATCGGATATGCCACCGAAAGTCAGTCAGATAAAATTATCAATTCTCTGAAAACTTTAGTCAGACCAACTGCTGTAGTCATTCGAGAAGGAAATATCCGAGAAGTCAACGCGCCAGAAATTGTTTTAGGAGATATCCTCGTTCTCAGACCCGGCACTTACATCGCCGCAGACGCCAGATTGTTGGAAGCAAATCGTCTCAGCGTGGATGAGTCTGCTTTGACCGGGGAAAGTATGCCCGTACCGAAAACGGTTGAACGTCTAAATGCGGAAGAAGTTCCTTTAGGCGATCGCATCAACATGGTCTACATGGGAACCCTAGTAACGGGCGGACAAGGACTTGCCGTGGTGATAGCAACCGGAAAATACACCGAAATGGGCAAGATCCAAACCTTAGTGGGAGAAGCGGAAATCCCAGAAACCCCAATGCAGAAGCAACTCGACCAAGCAGGTACGCAGTTGGTGGTGGTATCTGGTGCGGTGTGCGCCCTCGTGTTCGGGATCGGACTGTGGCGAGGATACGGTTGGTTGGAAATGCTGAAAACCTCCATTTCTCTCGCTGTAGCAGCAGTTCCCGAAGGTTTGCCCACCGTTGCTACCACTACCTTGGCGTTGGGGATCGCCAACATGAGACAGCATAACGTGCTGATCCGTCGTTTGGATGCGGTAGAAACTCTCGGTTCTATTCAAACTATTTGTATGGATAAAACGGGAACGATTACTGCTAATAAAATGACGGTAGTCGAACTCTATGGCGATAACCAAAAACTGAAAGTTGCTGATGGTAAGTTACTTGCCAAAGATGAAATTGTTAATCCTTACGAAAACGACGAACTCTTAAAGCTGGTTCACGTTTTAGCGCTGTGTAATGAAAGCGAAGTAATCCGGAAAAATGACGAATATGTAGTGACGGGTTCTTCTACAGAAAATGCTTTGATCGATTTAGCGATCGCAACTGGCGTAGATGTCAGAGATTTGCGATCGAAATATCCGGTGCTGCAAATTCAACACCGTTCGGAAGAGCGTAATTACATGACTACGCTACACGCCACTCCCGAAAATCAAAAACTAATTGCCGTCAAAGGTAGCCCAACCGAAGTTCTCTCAATGTGCGGCTGGCAGATCAAATACGGGCAAAAAATTCCTCTTACGGAAACCGAAAGATTAGAAATTGAAATCGAAAACGAACGTATGGCAGGAAATGCCTTGCGGGTATTAGGCGCAGCTTATCTAATCGACCATCCAGAAAATATTGAAGACAAAGAAGACCTGATCTGGTTGGGTTTAGTTGGTATGGCAGATCCGATTAGAAAAGGCGTCAAAGAATTGATGGGTCAATTCCATCAAGCTGGTATCGATACGGTGATGATTACTGGCGATCAAAGTCCTACCGCTTACGCCATTGGTAAAGAATTAAATCTCAGCAAAGGCGAACAATTAGAGATTTTAGATTCTACCCATCTTACCAATATCGAACCAGAAGTTATGAGGGGGTTGAGCGATCGCGTTCACGTATTTGCTCGCATCAGTCCCGCCAACAAATTGCAAATCGTCCAAGCTTTACAAAGTGCAGGTAAAGTAGTTGCCATGACAGGAGATGGCGTCAACGATGCACCAGCTTTGAAAGCAGCAGATGTGGGCGTGGCGATGGGGCATACCGGCACCGACGTAGCGCGAGAAGTTGCCGATGTTGTCCTAGAAAATGACAACTTGGAAACCATGATTATTGCCGTCAGTCACGGGCGGACAATTTATAACAACATCAGAAAATCCGTGCATTTTTTGTTGTCAACTAACATCAGCGAAATCATGGTGATGCTAACAGCAACTGCCGCCGGAATCGGTCACCCGATGAATGCGATGCAACTGCTGTGGCTGAATTTGGTAACAGATATATTCCCCGGACTTGCCCTAGCAATGGAGCCTCCAGAGCCAGACGTGCTGAGTCAACCGCCCAGAAGTCCTGACGAACCTATTATCAGAACAGAAGATTTCCAAAGAATTTTCTTCGAGTCGGCTACTATTTCTGCCAGCGCTTTAGGTGCTTACGGATATGCGATTTCTCGATATGGTATAGGCCCACAAGCTAGCACTATTGGTTTCATGAGTTTAACAATGGCGCAGTTGTTACACGCCCTCAGTTGTCGATCGGAAAAACATAGCATTTTCAGTCAGAAACAACTGCCACAAAACCAATACTTAAATATTGCTTTGGGCGGGTCTTTTGCCCTGCAAATTATGGCAGCTACCGTACCTGGGTTGCGAAATCTCCTGCAAATGGCTCCGATTAATTTGGCTGATGTGGCGGTAATTGGATCGAGCGCTTTGATGCCATTGTTGGTGAATGAAGCAACTAAGTTGGCAATGGAAGTAGCGGATAATGTCAACAATGAAAATGTTGAGGAGGAAAATCACAACAATCATTATGAAAATGCTCAGTTAGTCGAAATTGAAATTACGACTTAAAAAGAGGAAGTATGAAAAAAGACTTCATGTTTACATCGGAATCAGTAACGGAAGGTCATCCTGATAAACTTTGCGATCAAATTAGCGATGCGATCGTAGATCATTTTCTCAGAAGAGACCCCTTTTCGAGAGTAATTACGGAATGTGCGGTTTCGACGGCAATTCTATTTATTGCTGCTCGATTTGAGTCTGATGCTATTGTGGATTTCCCAAAAATTGCCAGACAGACAATTAAGCAAGCCGGGTATGACCAAGCTGATTTTAACGGTAAAACTTGTAGCATCGTGACGAGTTTGAAAGAATTACCTCCCAGTGGAAATCGTTATCTAGATGAAAGAAAATTATCGGAGCTTGAAATCGAGGAAATTCCGGTTAAAGATCAGGTAACCGTGTTTGGTTTTGCTTGCAATCAAACGCCAGTTTTGATGCCGATGCCAATCTGGTTAGCTCATCAATTGGCAAGGCGATTAACGGAGGTGAAAATAGAAAAAATATTGCCTTATCTCGCTCCCGATGGGAAGACTCAGGTTGGAGTAGAATATCGCGATCGCAAACCTCACCGCATTCACAGCATTACGATCATCGCCAGTCAGAATAAACCTGCTATATCTAATGAGATAGAACTCAAAAGATTACAAGATGATATCAAAGAAAACGCGATCGATTTTGTCTTTCGCGATGAACCAATTAAACCGGATGAAAAGACCAGAATCTTTATCGACTTTGATAACCCGTTTGTAATTGGTGGGCCATCCGCCCACTCTGGTTTAACTGGCAGGAAAAACGCGATCGATACCTATGGCGAATATTCCCGCCATAGCGGTGCTGCATTGAGTGGAAAAGACCCCACGCGGATCGATCGCGTGGGGGCTTATGCCGCCCGTTATGCCGCTAAAAACGTGGTTGCAGCAGGTTTGGCGGATGAATGCGAAGTGCAATTAAGTTATTCGATCGGACTTTCTCGACCTGTCAGCATTCAAATCGAAACTTTCGGTACTGGTAAAATTCCCGATGAAGAAATTCGTGCTTTAGTAGAGAGAAATTTTGACTTCCGAATTGCCGGAATTATCAAACAATTCAATTTGCGATATTTGCCAGCAGTGGTCAAAGGTGGTTTTTATAAAAAACTAGCTGCTTACGGTCATGTAGGCAGACTAGATATGCCGCTACTTCCTTGGGAATTGACGGATAAAGCGCCATTGTTGCAAGGATTAAGTTTCCAAAGCACTAACACTAACGGTATTGTTCGTGCTTGAGGGAAAATCAGGGTGTATTACAAAAAGTCAAAAGTCAACAGAAATATTGAGTTAATCTTTCTGGGATTTTTTACCTTTTAACTTTTAACTTTTACTTGTTGTGGGTAGTAGGATTCTTTTCCGTTTCCTATTACCCACTACCAATTACCGAAAAATAATTTTTCCTAGTCAGGAGTCTCCTATTCAGAATGATTCTACCCCTGACTTCGGGTGTATGGAGTATTCTAACTCCTGAATTCTGAATTCTGACTCCTTTTCATATCAATACAGGTTTTTCTTCTCGCAAAGCATCTAAATCCAGTTGTGCTAAAGCTTTATACGCTTGTTCGATCGCTTTTTTCCCCCGCAAAAAACCAGTATTCGCACCCGGACAAATCAAATTCAGCGTTTCCGGTGAAAAGCGTTCCCGCAATAACTTCACGCTATTAATTTGCCTCCACCAATGAAAAGTTTTCGATGTCCGCAGAGGTACGGGTAAACCTTGTCGATCCGGGATCAGGTGGCGTCCGGAAAACAACACCCCTCCTTCCCTACTGTAATAAAGACAAGATGAACCGGGAGAATGTCCGGGAGTCCAAATAGCTTGGATTTGGGGAGTCAGTTCGTATTCTTTACCAAAACTAGTAACATCTATTTTCGGCAACAGGTAAGCTTCCTGTTCCTGAATCAACACCGCGCAACCGAAATACTGCTGAATCTCTTTAACTTTTCCAATTCCACCTCGGTGGGTAATAAATAGGCAAGATATTCCACCTCGTTCTTTTAAAAATTCTTGATTTTCCTCGTCCCAAGCCGGACAATCAACCAGAATATTGGTTTGATTTTCTACAATAAGATAGGCTGTTGCTCCCAACGTATCTCGATTGGGTGGAAAGGCAAAAATAGTGTCCAAGACAGCCCGTGGTTGTTTGGGCATAACATGAATTTCTTTTTACTATTACTACTACTGGGACTGGCTACTTACTTCATTGTGAAGCTTACTGTAGTCGGTATTACGAGAACTTCAGTCTGGCTTTTGTGGTTGGTGATGATGATACCGCCATTAGTCTGGACGGCGTGGATTTTGGTGTATGGCAGAAATCAGCCCATGCCTTTGATACTGATGATTGGCATATTCGGAATCACCTTATTTTTATACTCCTGGCTGATTCAGCGAGGGCGCGTGGAAGTTAAACCGCCAGAGGGTCAAACTTCCGAACCGTCCGCTTCACCAGAGATCGGTAGCCAGAATAATCATTCTGCCAAAGTACGTCCTCTGAATAAAGCGGAGGAATCTTCACTGCGAGAATGTTTTCCTTGGGGAGTGTATTACCTGCAAAATTTGGAGTTTCGCCCCCAAGCGGTGATTTGTCGGGGACACCTGCGAAGTAAACCAGAAGTAGCTTACAAAACGATCCGGGAAAATATTGAAGCAAAATTTGGCGATCGCTTCCTGATTATTTTTCAAGACGGTTTCAACGGCAATCCTTTCTTCGCCTTAGTTCCCAATCCCCAAGCTCAATCTAACGATCGGCGCTACTCCGAGCCATTAACTCGACCGCTTTTAGCCTTGGGTCTTTTGGTAGCAACCCTATATACTACCACTATCATCGGTGCAAAACTGGCTGGCGTTAGTTCTTTGCCAATCTTTAAACCCGACCCTGTAGGTTTGCCTTATTCCTTAGCTTTGATAACCATATTAGGCGTTCGTGAAATGGTGCGTTACCTGGTGGCGCGGCGCTACAAATTGCGAGTGAGTTTGCCTTATTTTATTCCCTTCCCCGATTTTTTGGGTACTCTGGGCGCCTTTAGTCAAGTGCGTAGTCTCGCCCCCAATCGCAAAGCGTTATTTGATGTGGCAATTGCTGGGCCACTTGCGGGTTTGGTGGTAACAATCCCTTTGCTAATTTGGGGTTTAGCGAATTCTAAGATCGTACCCATACCTGAAAAGTCATGGGTATTAAACTTTGAAGCTCTTAATCCTTCTTTTTCATTATTACTAACTTTACTCAGCAAGTTGGCTTTGGGTAGCCAATTCACCGCTAACAGCGCGATCTCGCTTCATCCTGTCGCCATCGCGGGTTACATCGGTTTAATCATCACTGCCTTGACTTTAATGCCAGTGGGACAACTAGATGGCGGTCGCATCGTTCATGCTATTTTCGGTCAGCGACAAGCGGCGACGATCGGCCAAGTGGCCCGTTTCTTACTTCTAGCAGTTTCGCTGATGCCTTGGATTACTGGCGTAACTTTGATTCCGCCTGCTTTTTTGTTTTGGGCGATTTTTCTGTTCTTGATCCCGATTTACAACGAACCTGCTTTGAATGACGTGACTGAATTGAACGATCGACGGGATTTGTTGGGCTTAATGGCTTTGGGCTTACTGCTGCTAATTATCCTACCCGTCCCCCGATCGATCGCCCAACTTTTCACGTAAGGTGAAACTCTGCCCCATCACGATCGGGTTAGTAGTGAGGACTTCCGTCCTCCCTCTCCCCCAAAATTGCCATTGAAATCATGACAACAAACCAAATAAAATGCTATAATCAGAAAGTTGAGGGCACGTAGCTCAGTGGATAGAGCACCAGGTTCCGGTCCTGGGTGTCGGGGGTTCAAATCCCTCCGTGCTCGTTTTTTTGTTTCGATCGCATACTTTTGAATGATGAATGATGCGATCGCTTTTGTTTTGGTTTATGTGTTTGTGCCGTTTCTAACTTGGTTAGTAAGAACGATCGCCAATTTTGGCCGGAATAAGAAAACGCGATCGCATTTTGGATATTTTTGAGGATTGCGATCGCTTCCCCAGTCATTTTTCACAACAAATGACAAATGACAAATAACTAACTCAATTTACTCATCACTAACCTTCCCTTGTACTCCCTTAACAATCCGGGAAAGTTCGGTTTTTTCATCAACGCTAATCCGGCTCGGAGAACCGCTGATAATTCGTTCAAAGTTGCGGAAAGAATCTTTAATTTCAGGGCCTTTTTCACTGATTGTATATTCGCGGATGCCTTTATCGTGCCAGGAACCACGCATTTTAAATACGTTAATAGCACGGGACATTTCGCCGCGAATTTCTACATATTGCAGCATTATAATCGTGTCTGTAATCGTAGAAATATGGGAATCTGTAATCGAATGAGAACCCATAAACTGATCTGTAGTGTTAGTAAAAAATCCCGTAATTTCTTCTTGTTTGGCAAATCCAGTTACCCCGATCACGAACTGACGAAAAGCGTTATTGCTCACACCTCTAGCCAAAGCCGAAAGAGAATCGATCGCAATTCGAGAAGGTTTGAAATAAGCGATTTCAGACTTAATAATCTGTAAGTGATCTTCCAAACCAGCCGACTCTGGATAAGCACAAATAATTTTCAACAAATTCTTCTGTTCTAAATCCTCAAAATCAATACCCCAAGAATAAGCATTGCGTGATAGTTGAGCGCGAGATTCTTCATAAGCAAATAACATTGCTCTGTCGCCTCTCATACAAGCATCTTGCAAAAATTTGCTCACTAAAAGCGTCTTGCCAGTACCCGTTGCACCTGTTGCTAAAATAATCGAATCTTTGAAAAAACCACCCCCACACATTTCATCAAGAGTTTTCACTCCTGAAGACACCCTGACATTAGAAGAACGTTGAGTTAGTCGCATTGCTCCCAGCGGGAAAATATTAATGCCATCATTCGTAATCGTAAAAGGATACTCTCCTTTCATGTGAGTTGTTCCTCTTAATTTGAGGATTTCCATCGTGCGGCGACGCCGTTCTCCTTCCAAAACGTTGCGGACGATAATCACGTTATCGGAAACAAATTCTTCTACCCCAAAACGCGCTACTGGGCCATATTCTTGTTCCCTTTCGGTAGTCATGATCGTCGTAACGCCTACTTGTTTGAGGCGAGCGACTAAACGAAAAATTTCTCTTCGTACCACCGAAGCAGCATCGTATTGTTGAAATACTGCCGTTACCGAGTCAATCGAAACCCTTTTAGCCTTATATTTACGAATCGCATATTGCAGGCGCTCGATTAACGCAGAAAGATCGAAACTACCAACTACATCCTGTCCTTCGGGATCGGGAGAAGCGTCGAGAATAAATAGCTTGCCTTCCTCGACTAATTTTTGTAAATTCCAACCAAAGCTACAGGCGTTTTTGATAATATCATTGGGCGATTCTTCAAAAGTAACAAACACTCCAGCTTCATCAAAGTGAATGATGCCGTGGTAAAGAAACTGAATTGCTAACAAGGTTTTCCCGGTACCAGAAGTACCGCTGACTAGGGTAGTTCTGCCGACTGGCAGACCCCCATGACTGATATCATCAAATCCCTCAATCAGGGTGCGAATCTTTTGGACTCCTTTTATGGAATCGCTATTTTGCTCAATCTGATTATCTCGCTTCATTGCTTTGGTTTTAAAAGGGTGTAACCTAACCTCATAAATGAAATGGCCGCATAGCTATGTTTACCACACAACTTGTCTGTAAAACTGAGGAAAATTGTTTTAAACCCCGAATTCCTCTTCTTCACGCAGCTCTTCGTACAGTAGATCTAAGCCAATCAATACCTTTTCTCGGTCTGAAAGATCGCCAATTATTTTCCGCACCGGAGGTGGTAATATTTTAGCCAAGGTTGGGGTGGCAAGGATTTTATCTTCCTCTGCTAGTTGTGGATTTTTTAGCACATCAATGACTTTTAGAGCATAAACTCCTTGAAACTCTTGTTCGAGGATATTTTTGAGAGTTTTTAAGGCCCGAACGGAGTTGGGTGTATTTCCCGCTACATAAAGCTTGAGAACATAGGTTTTCTTGAGAGGAGGCATAGTTTTGTATCAATTGTTCATTGTCCATCGTTCATTGTTCATCGTTCATTGTTCGTTGTCTATAGTTCGCTGTTCGCCACGAACTATTAACTATGAACCGTGAGTTAAGATTCTCTGGGAAGGGAACGGCGATACATCTCACACAGATGAGCAATTACATCGATCAAGGTTAAACGATAATCCAATAAAACTTCATCACTACGTCCTTCCAATTTTAGCTGCTTGGAAAGATCGTCCATTAATTCCATATGAATTTCCACAATATGAGTAACTGGTATGTCTGAAAAGAAAGCAGTATTGACAAATTGATCGATTGCTTGGTTTAAATTGTTATCTTGAGCAAAATAAGTCAAAACGATCTCTCGATAATCGGCTTTTAACATTTCTAGAAATTCCTGCTTTTTTTCCGGAGAAAGATGCCGGAAAAAATAGTTGGGATTCCGCTTGTAATACACGCCTAAGTACCCTAATCGTTCCCTTAATTTTTCTGCCAGCCTTCTTTGATGTTGGATCAGAAAATTGTTGGTGGCGATCGTGTCAACGATCGAGTCTCGCTCGCAGACAGAAGTTTCTGAAGAAAGTTCTAGGAACTGAGTAATCGCTTGGTCAATATAATCGCCAATTTTATTCAATTGGCTGCCCAAGATAAACACGGCAGCAGAATGATAAAAACCTACTTCATCCTGGGAGGAGGAGGTCGGTGAGTTGTTACTAAAATTGGATTTTAATGTAGATTCGTTAATCTCCGTTTCGGATGTTTGAATTTCTCCCTCCGCTACTCGATCTTCCTTTAAAATCACGCTAGGTAAGAGCGTTCCTCTATCGTAAAGATGATTGACTATACTCAACAAATCTGAAACATCCTGTAAAATCAGGCAATCGATCTGTTGTTTGCGCGACTCCACAAAATTTAGAAACTCTTCTTTTGACTGTAGTTGAGTCAGTATATAGCGTTCGCCACTCAAAAACTGCTCTAAGGACTGAGCCAGTGGCTCAGAAGGCAAGAATGTACAGATAGAAAGTTGCGATCGCACGCCGGTTAGGTAGTAAAGGTATGAACTGGTTGTATAATTAGCAGTTCCCTCTTAGGATAGACTTTCCGCGAGAGAATCAATACAATGCTTAACATTAAGCTAACATTACTTGAATAGTCATTAATTGTAATTGCCTCAGTATAAGAAAAATTTGAGTTAAGCACATAATTAATATATAAATCCCATTTTAAGCGCCTCCAACTCTGCATTAAGCAAAAAAAGCCTCTAGCGGCGTTGCTTCCATCTGGAAAAGACGCTCTGCAAAAGCCACACTGTATCAGTTGAGGCATCCAACAAGGACTGTAGATAATGGGAGGCGTTTCTAGCTTTTTTGAACTGCTAACCAAAAAGCATATACCCATGCCTACTCCCAGCTTAAAAAAATTTATTGCGAATGTTCCTACCTGCACGCAGAGGATGAACATCGCCACCGTGCTGGGAATTTTCAGCCAGGTGAAAAGCAATACCGCTAAAAACCAAAGTTGTTATACAGATCGTCTAGTAGTAGTAAACGAACAGCAGCGTCCTCTGGGAGTCCTATACTTGAGTAGCTTGTTGCCCTATTTGGGGGTAGGAATCGGGCTGCCATTAAAGGAGCCAGAAAAAGGAAAAAACCAAGAAATCGACTTTCCTACAGATGCTGAATCTGCAATTGACGAAACTTCCCAGCCAGAACTGAATTTAAGACAATCCCTATCCGACCTCGGCTTATCGATCGTACAACCATTAGCGATCGTACCAGCCGAGCTTACCCTCAAGCAATTCTGGCCGTACTTGCAAGAGTCCGATCGCAAAACCAACTCATTCTCTGACTGGGCACTGGTAGACAAAGCAGGTAAATTTCTCGGTTTGCTCGACAGCGAATATCTATTGCAATTTGTTGCTAAAGGCATAATTCCCGAAACTTTACCCGATAATCCCTCCTTGGAGCATTCAACCGCCACTTTATCAGGGGTTAGCCAAAATACTAATAATTCTCTAAGCTCGCTCTCTCCCTTAGTAGAACTTCTGGAGCGGTTACCTTTGCCTATTATGTTGCAAACTAGCAACGGGCGATCGATCAGCC
This sequence comes from Leptolyngbyaceae cyanobacterium, assembly GCA_036703985.1. Lineage (GTDB taxonomy): Bacteria > Cyanobacteriota > Cyanobacteriia > Cyanobacteriales > Aerosakkonemataceae > DATNQN01. The sequence goes on along the minus strand of DATNQN010000002.1, from coordinate 18,417 downwards.
AAAATTTCGCATGGCGTCAGCATTTCGGAGCGCTCGCCGATCCGGAATTAATTAAAAGAGAAGCTGCCGCACTATTAGAAAAAGTACCGAACTCAGGAGAAGCTAGCAAAATAGGAGATTGGACGCAAAGGGTTTCCACCTTTAGCAATTTTGACTTTTCCACCTTGTCTGCTTCCCTACCAAAATGGGAAGAAAGCGATCGTCTGGATTCCTCCCTTGATGGCCCTTTGCCTCAAGTATGCCATCTGGGTAATCATCCCAACACCTGTTTTTGTGTCTGCACCATGCAAAATGGTTCGGAGAGAGTCTGGCAATTTGTCAAAATTCCCCTCGATAATTTTTTAGCCAACCCGGAAGTATTATGGGCAGATAAGTTTAATCCCAAAACCGTACTAGAAGAAATCCTGTCTGCGGAAAACCTTCATTTAGCAACCATCGGTGCCAACAATGATGATACGGGAGTAGTACCCCCCATCTTGAGAACTCCCCACGAAAGTGGCTATTCATCCTATCGCAGTCAATACGAAGCACTAAAGTTAAAGCTGACTCAGCAAAAAAGCCAACAAAAAATTCCGAATAATAGCTTGTGGCTGATGTTAGCTACAGATGTCACCGAACAACAGCAAGTTGCCAAAGAATTAGCAGCTAAAAATGCTGATTTAATTCAACTCAACCGTCTAAAGGATGAATTTTTAGCTTGCATTAGTCACGAACTGAAAACTCCTTTAACTGCTGTATTGGGATTATCTAGTTTGCTGAAGGATCAGTTATTAGGAGAACTAAACGATCGCCAAATTCGCTACACCAAATTAATCCATCAAAGCGCCCGCCATTTGATGACGGTAGTTAACGATATTTTGGATCTCACGCGTATGGAAACCGGTCAACTAGAGTTAACTCTAGCGCCAGTGGATATTTTGGCAGTTTGCGATCGCGCCTACCAACAAGCACGACAACTCTACCTCGGAAAAAACAAAACAGAAGAAGAAGAACTTAATGCTTCTACTAGAGAACCTAACTTTACCTTATTAATCGAACCTGGTTTAGATAGTTTGATCGCTGACGAACTGCGCTTGCGTCAAATGCTGGTGAACCTGATTTCTAACGGACTCAAATTTACTGAAGAAAATGGCGCGATCGGCTTGCGGGTAAGTCGTTGGGAAGGTTGGATTGCTTTTACCGTTTGGGATACTGGAATAGGCATTCCCGATCGCAAACAGCACCTCATTTTTCAAAAATTTCAACAATTAGAAAATCCGCTCACTCGTCAGTTTGATGGCACCGGATTGGGGCTGGTATTAACTCAACGTTTAGCTCGTCTGCATGGTGGCGATGTTACCTTTATTTCCAAAGTAGGCACGGGCAGCGAATTTACACTCCTACTACCTCCCAGCCCGCCTAAAAAAACATGGAAAACAAGCGAGCATAAAAATAACCCTACTGAAGAGGCTGACCAATATTTATATTCTACTACCCATCACTTATCCTCTCCAGTTTATGGAGAAACAGAAGTAACCGTTTCACATCCAACTATTCCTTCCCGAATAGTGTTACTGGTAGAAGCAACGCCCAAATTGATTGAAGATTTGAGCCAACAACTATTAGGTTTAGGCTATCGAATCGTCATCGCTCGTTCTGGTACCGAAGCTTTAGAAAAAGCACGACGGTTGCAGCCATGCGCGATCTTCCTCAATCCACTACTTCCCCTACTTTCTGGTTGGGATGTTTTAACCTTACTAAAAGCATCTGCCCAAACTCAACATATTCCGGTAATCGTAACTGCTACGGTAGCAGAAAAAGAGTATGCTTACAGCAAGCGAGCCGATAGTTTTTTGAGTTTGCCAGTACAAATTGATGCGTTACAAACCGTTTTAGAAACTATCGTAATACCCAATAAAGTTGCAGAAAAAGGGCAACCTGCTGGTACTGGTTTAACTATTTTGAGGATTTGCGTTAATTCGGTCGATCGAGGGGTAGTTTCTTCTAACGATCGCAACCAAATAGGAGAGGAAATTTCTAGTTTAGAAATTTCCTCCGAAGAACATTCTCAGTATCCGGAAAACGATCGTACTCTCTCCCATCTCCATCCAGATTTAAGCAGGCTACTGCATCAATATAACTACCGAGTTTTAGAGGCTGACGATTTGGAACAAGGGGAACTCCTCGCACGCATTTGGCAGCCTGATGTAGTGTTGCTGGATGGTAGAGTTGCCAATTCTTCTATTTATATTGAACAGCTGAGCCAGCGAGACGCTTTAGCCAGTTTGCCTTTGGTTATTCTAGACGAGCAAATGGCTCAAGCAGCGATGCAAGTAAGCTTTCAAAACGGTCAATTACCATTGCAGGTATTTCCTTGCTTGCCAACTCGAGAATCTTCATCAGAAACCACCACTTTGTTAGAAGCAATTCAAGTGGCAGCCGGGATGACCTGCAAGCCAACTATTTTGGTCGTGGATATTGCCAATTTGCCAGATTTAAGAAAATCTCTTAACAAGATAGAAAGCACTTCTAGTGATAGCCCAGCTAATCAAGAACATAATTTATCTGCGATCGCATCTAGTCATAAAAAACGATCTGAATGGCTGCAAGCCTTAATTCAATATTTACAAACGGCTGAATTCAAAGCTATTGTCGGTCATTCTTGGGCGGAGGTTTTACGTCAAGTTCAGCACCATAGCATTGATTTGTTATTAATTGATTTGGGAAATTCTTTACCAGATTATTCGGTATTAGTTCAAGCTTTTGATAGTTTGCGATGTATTGGGCAAAAACCTCCTACTTTAGTGTTGGCAAAACATTTTAATACTGACAATACAACGGAAAATTTTTCTCCTTCTGTTACTTCCTCTATCGAATTCTTGGAGCCTGTAGTCAGAGAAGTGGCTGCTAAAATTTTACCGACTTCTTTATCAATGGAAGAGTTGCTAGAAGAGATTCGCCACACTTTAAGCTGAAAAATAATTAGGTAGTTATAGCTAGAGTCTAGACCCTACCTATAATTTAACCCAACTTACAATTTAATTTGTTTTACCTTTGTCATATTTTTCCTTATCGTCTTTTTGGGAACTATTGGAAGAAGATTTCCCTGTATTTTGAGTTGTACTTTGCTTTTGCTGTTCTTCTTGCTGCCATTCCGACAAAGGCCGATCTACGGCATACTTAAAGTCAGTTGGTACCAAAACTAATTTTAGTGGTTCTTCTAATTGTTGGGGAGGATCGGCTAGTGCATACAGAGAAGTATTATTAAAATTAGAATTACCCAAGATTAGTTGATGGGTTTGCTTATTATTTAACTTTACTTCCACAGTTGCCAAAGGATTATCTAAACCATCTTCGATCCGAGGATCGGCAATAATGCGATCGCCTTTTGATTTGGCTAGCAAGTTCAGCAAATAAGATACATATGCTTCATTTGCTGCTAATTCTTTTCTTTCTTTTGCTTCATCAGTTGGTTTAGCTTCTGGAGAAGGCGTAGATTTACTATCTTTTGCCTGCTCGGTTGGTTTAGCTTCTGGAGAAGGCGTAGGTTTACTATCTTTTGCCTGCTCGGTTGCGGTTGCTGGAGTATTTTCCAATATTTTCAGCAACCACTTAGGCGCAGATCGATCTTTTTGGTTTTGGATATTTTTGTCAAATTGAAGAGTTAGATTTTTAGTTTTGAGGAGTACAGACTGAACATCTTTTTCTTGAAAGTCAAAAATTAAATTTTCTTTTGCTTTGGCCGCTTCTATTTGCGGTCTTCCTTCTTTTTCCCATATATAGACTACTCCGCCCATAAATAGGGCTAAAAAAATCAAAATGAGCGTAGATTTTTGGAACTTCATATTTAACAACCACCAACCTTAATCTGACAGGTGTTAGAGGGAAGGAAAATGGGAAAGAAAATTATAAAAATATGTTCTCCTGTCGTTTCCCATCTCCACAACTTCCCATCAGCCAAACATCAATTAAATGACTAAAAGGTTACCGCCGCCGCCACCAAAGCCAACCAGCAGCACCGAAACCGATTAAAGGTAAAATCACCACGCTAATCCAAGCTAATAAGCTAGCTTGGGCAATTGTGATATTTATTCGCCGCTTATTTGGCTGTTTGGGACGAATGGAAAGAGTTTGATTTTCTTGTTGACTTAACCAACTCACTGAATTAAGAAATACGTCTCCATTTAACTGCTGACCGAATTTTCCATCAGTAGCAAATTGAGAATTACCGATGACGACCAAACGACTTTCTTTTGAGTTTTGTGATAAATTTTCCGCGTTAGGGGAAGCTGGTGTTGGTTGAGGAGCGGGCTTCGACTCAATTTTTTTACTAAGAGCAACTCCCAAAGTTAAAGGCCCTTGAATATCGGTTTTTGAATCGAAATTTAATTCCTTGTTTTGGATATCGCTTTCTCCCCAACTATCCTGACTGGTTAATAAAAGGGGAGTTGCCGTGACATCTTTCACCGATTCGATCGCAATGGGACGTGCTAGTTGATAAAAAGAAATGCCGTTGCCAAAATCTTTGGTAATTGGATGATTACCATAATTCGTTACGATGGGAGTAGCTGGTCCTAATCCTAGCAGTCTTCCATCGTCAGAAGCATCGACAGCCAAACGGTTTTCTAGTTTGACACCCCAATCATTTAGTAACTTATCCAAAGCTACGTCGGTATTCGGATCGAGCATGAGGAGAACGCTGCCACCTCGGTTAAGATAATCACGCAAAACATTCACTTCTTGCTCTAATAAGGCTCGTTTTGGCCCTGCAATTACTACTACTGAAGCATCTTGAGGAACTGAAGAACGTTCGGCCAAATTAAGGGATTTACTGGTGAAATTTTTCTGTTCTAAGTATTTGGTAGCATCAGATAATCCATTTTGGAGAGATTCTAGTGGGTGTTCGCCGTGACCTTGCAGGAAGTAAACTATAGAATTGCGATCGCTCTGAATTTGTTGGATGCTGCTGGAAATCGTTTCTTCGGATAATTGTTGGTCTCGATCGATTCTTTGAACGAATTTTTGTTTCTGACCTAACTCTAAATAAACTTCGCCACCTTCTCTAGCATTAAATTTGTTAGCTAATCCTGGATTAGCATTAGGATCGACGTATTCGTAGCGAAAATTAGCTCCCAATCGCTGATAATTATCTAATAATTGTTGGTCTTCAGGATGGGGAGTGCGATCGAATACCCACACCTTCACGGGCTGAGTTAAATTTTGAACTATTTTTTGGGATTGGGGCGACAAGCTAAACAGTTGATTTTCTGTTAAATCAAACCGCGCTGAATAGCGTACTCCCACAAAATTGATAATCGCTAAAATTGCGATCGCGGAAATTGTAGCAGCTAACGCATTAGTACCTGTTTGCGTCGAACGTCGTCCCCAAAATGTTTGAGAGGCAGCAGTTAAATCAACGCTATCTAAAGTCAGCAACCAAATTCCGGTTGCTACTATTCCCGCAATTACTAACGCTAAAGGTATGGGTAACCATTTACCTGATACGAACCAAGCTGATATACCCATTACGATCAGCATTAGTCCGATCCAAAACAGATATTTCCCATATTTTTGGCTGAACTTAAAAGTATTCATTGGCTAATTATTCGTTTGTCATTTGTCAAATTTTTTCATTATGAATTTGATTTACTAATGCAGATTTAATTCGGTAGTACCACAGAAATAACTCACCAATTTCATTCTTTTCTCTCTGTTTGACTACAATCGTTTACGAGCGTTGGAAGCGGAAGGTATCGATCGATTGAGCAGTCAGAAAAACTCCCAAGGCAATAAAACTAGCAAAGAATACCAAACTGCTAGTATCGAAAACTCCTTGCACTAAATTGCTATAATGCTTCAGCAAGGATAGATAATTTAACACTGCTCCTACATTACCGCCCCAAGCACTAGCAAAAAAATCGACGATCCACAGCAGCAAGACACCAGCAAAAGTAAAAATTGCTGCCAAAACCGTACTGTCAGTCAGGGAGGAAATAAACATTCCTAATGATAAAACGCTAGCAGCCAATAAGATTAATCCTAAATGGGCTAATAAAGGTACTCCTGGAGGTACTGGGGTATCAGCAGCATTCAAAACCATCGTTTCATAAATCAATACTGGTAATACGATCGCAGTGAAAAAGGTTAATACCCCTAATAGTTTGCCTACTGCTACTGCCCAATTAGTCACTGGCGAGGTAGCTAATAGTTCCAGGGTACCCCGCTTGCGTTCCTCTGCATAAAGTCCCATTGAAAGCATTGGTAGTACGAATAGGGAAAAAGAACCCATTACGTTCATGAAACCTTGTAATATTCTGTAAGCTACATCGAAGGGGGGAGCGCTTTCTCCCATCTGGCGATCGATCGCTGCGGCTTGATTGAGTTCGCCCAACAGAATAGTCATGAAAAAGCAGCCAGCGACAAACCAGAAAACTCCTGCGATCGCATAAGCTAAAGGGGAAGCAAAATAACCCTGCAACTCCTTACGGTAAATCGCCATAATGTTGGCAAAAATTATTCGCATCTAATTTTCTACCTCCTTTTTTCGGTCGCTTTCTGGCTCGGTTTCCACTGATTTTTCATCAGTTTCAGACTGATTGACAACTCGCTCTTCCAAGCTATTTATCAAGTTTATATTTGGTTCTATTTCTTCTTTTTTAGAGCTTTTTTTACTCTCACTTTCGTATTCGCTGGATGTGGATTTCTCTAATGTTGTCAATTCCAGGAATACATCTTCTAAGCTGGCGCGAGTGCGTCGCATTTCCCATAATCCCAGTCCACCTGACACCAAAGCATTAGCTATTTCTTTCCCTGGTTCTGCTCCTGGTTCCGATACAATTCGATAGGCTACGCGATTTTCTGGCAAATGGGGTATCGCCATAGATTCTACCAAATGTACTCCCGGCACTGCGGAAAGTCTGGCTAAGGCAATATCCGCATCTCCTTCTATTTCTATTTCATAGCCCGATCCGCTGGTGAGATTAGCTTCTAAACTTTCTGGTGTATTGGTGGTTACCACTTTGCCGCGATTGATGATCGTCACGCGATCGCAAGTCATTCTTACTTCCGGCAAAATGTGGGTAGAAAGAATAATCGTGTGGCTACCAGCCAAACTCTTAATTAAATTTCGGACTTCAATAATTTGGCGGGGATCTAAACCTACAGTTGGTTCATCTAAAATTAATGCTGGCGGGTCGTGGACGATCGCTTGAGCGATGCCCACTCGTTGTCGAAAACCTTTGGAAAGCTTGCGAATCAGTACTTTTCGCTTTTCTTCCAGATTGCAGCGTTTCAAGGCTGAGTTTACTTTATCAGCCCGATCGCCAGCCGAAACACCTTTAATCCGCGTTACAAAATATAAAAATGCTTCCACCGTCATATCGGGATATAACGGCGGTATTTCCGGTAAATAGCCGATCCGTTGCCGTACTGCCATCGAATCCTCGTGGACATCGTACCCAGCAACTCTTGCCGTACCGCTAGTAGCTGGTAAATAACCAGCTAAAATCCGCATTGTGGTGGTTTTTCCGGCTCCGTTCGGCCCTAAAAATCCCACAATTTCTCCCGGCTCAACCTTAAAGGTAACATCTTGGATTGCCGGGGTGGAACCGTAGATTTTGCACAAATGCTCGACTTCAATCATCTGTTCTCACTCCAAGAGGTTGTCACCATCTACTAGGGGAAAGGAATAGGACAAGAGGTGGTCAATCCAGCTTACACAACCGATCGCATAGAGGAAGGGTGAAGAAAAAGGCTAAAAGCAAGAGGTTTTCATTCCCGTCTACACTACCGATCGTTTGGTATTGCTTTAATAAATGGTAGTTTGTAAGGCAACAGGTAAAGAAGATCCCCCAAAATATTAAACCAAGTTTGAGTGCTAACCGACAGGTTAAACTTTGGTCATTAATGAAATATGAAAATTAATTGTCCTTCTCTCCCTCTCACCCACCCTTTCTCTCATGTCGTTTCTGCACCGCCCTATTAATAGTTGATGAGCAATCTAGAAATAAGCTCTCCAGTGCTAGAAAATAATGCGGATGCCGCCGCCGCTGCACTGCTCTTAGCTAATTACAGTTTTGATTTGAGCGGCTACCGATCGAGTGAATTGGTTGAACGATGGCTTGTCCATTATCCAGCTAACTGGATTCGTTTGGCAGTCATCGAAGCTTTATATCAAGGGAGGTATAAAGCGATTTCCGTCGAGCAAATTTTGGTGATTTGGCTGCGACGCAACCAATTGCTTTATCACTTCAAGTACGAATTTGAAAGATTGATTTGCTCTAAATTACCCCAAGAACTCCAGGATAACTTTGCTAGTCGGGCTGAAAGAGCAGAAATATGGCCTGAAGATGACGATCGCATTACAGATCTTTCAAATTCAAGTATTTACAGCCCATGTTGCGATCGCTCGTCAGAGCGATCCGAAGGAATTCCTAGCTCGACTCCCTTTGAAGCATTGCTGCAAACTAGTCAAGAGGAACAATGGGGCAACTCCAGCGTCGCCATCGCAGAAATTACCCCATCTCGACCCAAATTAGATGAAACTGCGATCGAGAAAAAATCAACCTTGTCAGAGTCCCAACTTTCTCCTTTGAGCAGTGACGCTGTGGGAAATTATCAATCTCACCAACAAGTGGCAGATGGAAAACCGGAAACCTTTGTTAACTTTAGTTTTAACCATCCACCCATCGACCAATTCACCCCAAATCCCCCATCTACCGACTTCCACGATAAACTCAAAGCATTAGTTGAAACATTGACCCCATCTGGAAACACCGATGAGGTGACAAACGCAGTAACAGCTGAGCGATCGATCTAGCGCAGAATTTTCTCACTATTTGTATGGAAAAATAGGTTGATGGGAGATAGGGCGAAAAAGACGAGATCGACTATCGGTGTCGCGCTCCACTTGAGAAAGAAAAAAAGGAAAACCAATAACTAACCGGATAACAGCCAGTTTGCTATTAATTTAAAATTTTTAACTTTTAACCTTTACTTCAGAAGCATCTGCTTGCTTGGCAGCACTTTGGGTAACACCCATCCGAATTTCCGAGCAAAAAGATGCCATGCTAAAGCCACCAAACCGTTTCAAAATGCTAGTTCTCAGCCGCAAATTAGGGCTGGCAAACCAAATGCGCTCCTCTGAGTACATCGTCTCGTACTCGGTAATCAAGGTTAACGCACCATCGCCGCTCATAATGTAGCGACCGGCTACTCCCGCCTTTTCAGCATAGCCTACATCCCGCAATAACTTGCCTTCATTAGGCTTATCGGGATCGGGAATCGGTACCAACACCGAAGAACCAGCGTGTTTTTCCTCATCCCATTCCATCGTACCGTCCCAACTGACGCGAGCCGCACCTCTAGCACTCTCTGGAGGTACGTTATACTCCTGACATAGTTCGATCACTTTCGGATCGTCTGCGGGCAGCATTTCAATAGTGATATTGGACTTGCCATTCTCTGATTGCTTAAACGCTAAATGATGGCTAGTACGCTGTGAAAACCATTTGCCAGCACTTAGCTGGAAAAATTCTTGAATATCCATGAAACAAATTTTCTCGCGCCAAAAGTTTTTTTCAATCCCGATTCCAATCTTACAAGGTATGGGGAGATGGGGAGGTGGGCAGATGGGGATGAGAATAATTTTTTAATTTTTATTTTTCATCCTTCAAGCTTCATCATTTAAACGACGTAAGGAAATTTTTGCAGCTTCTGCAACTTGGTGATGGCTATCTTTTGCTAGGTATTTGAGAGCGGGAACGCTTTTCGGATGAGGAAGATGTCCTAAAGCTTCTGCCAAGCGCTGGCGTACTAGCCAATCCTCAGCTTGAGCAAAGCGGAGAATAGACTCTACTGATTCTACGGCTTTGATTTCACCCAAAGCTGCGATCGCAGCCTGTTGCAGAACCACTTCTTTGCTATCTAAAGCTTCAATCAATACTTCATAAGCACGTAAGTCCTTCAGATTTCCCAGTGCTACTGCCGCGCTGAAACGCACCAGCCAATCGGTATCTTCATAAAAAGCTCGTACCAATGGTTCTAAGGCACGTCTATCTTCTAAGTAACCCAAAGCACCTGCTGCATCCGCACGAATTCCGTAATCCGGGTCAGTTTCCAGCAATTTCACTAAAATCGGATAACACTCTGGTGTCTGTTTAATCCCTAAAGCAAACACGGCCATTGAACGAATTTGCAGGTTTTCATCATCCAAAACTTTTTTAATCAAAGGCACTGCCTCGATTGCTGGAACATCTCTCAGCTTCGCTAAAGCAAGCATTCGATCGCGAGAAGAGCTACTTTCTAGCTGGGCCGAAATTTCTTCTAACTTAGGTTGATTCATTTCCTCAGTATTATTAATTATTTTTTACAAATTTTAACATATTTTCCGGCATCTATCTCTTGACGTGCAAACCACTCAAGTGTTATTCAAGTTTGATTAACAATATAAATAAATTTAGAGTGTTTTAATAATCACATCCTCTTTTGCTACTATCCCTCTAAGGACTGATGAATATTAAAAAATATGTTCCTATGGACGCAAGCAGGGAAAGAGTTTACATTGCTAGTATTAGCTGGTCTAGCCTGATTCTGTAACGGTAGTTGTAGCACTTACTCTGAACCAGGAGACGCATAATTGTAAGTATGAAACTAGAACGGTTTGATAGTCTAGATGAATACCGTCAGGATAGCGTAGTCGATCGACTAAGCTCATCAATCTTCATAGCGGCAGAAGTACAGCCGCAGGTAGAAAAGCAAATGGGTTTTGAGGCATCCCTTTTAAATCATATTTCTCAAGCCGTTATTGCTACGGATAGAAAAGGAAGAATTACTTACTGGAACCGCCATTCCGAAATACTATATCAATGGCAAGCATCAGAAGTAATAAGCGAAAATATTGATAAAATTATTATCCTTCCTCAAAAAAGTAGCGAACAAGCACGAAGAATTATCCGTGTCCTGTTAGATCGGGGTCAGTGGACGGGACAAATTTTACTACAACGAAAAGACGGTAATCGATTTTGGGTAGAAGTAACTTACTCAACTATTAAAGAATCTAATGGCAAAATCGCTGGTTTTGTGGGAATATTTATTAATATTAGCAACTCCAAAGAAACTAATTCAGCATGGCAACCTAACCAAACAACACAATTTTTATTAGATGCCATACCAGATGCTATTTTTCTTTTAAATAAAGATGGTATTTATTTAGATTATAAAGCTCCTCCGAACTTTAAGCTTCAATTACCTGCTAACGAGTTATTAGGCAAAAAAGTATCGGAAATCCTCCCTAAACCAATTGCTAATAAAGCCAGTAAAATTATTAAAGAAGCCTCTATCAGTAAAAAGATAGAAACTTTTGAATATCAAATAAACAATGGGAAAAAATATGATTTTGAAGCTAGAATCGTACCCGTACTTAACGAGGAAATCGTTTTAATTGTTAGAGACGTAACCGAGCGCAAGCAAGCAGAAAGACAATTAGCAAAAAGTGAAGAACGCTATCGAATAGTTTCCGAACTAACATCCGACTTTGCCTATGCTGCTAGAATTGATTCTGAAGGAAGATTTATTACTGATTGGATTACAGGTGCTTTTAGCAGAATATCTGGTTTTAGTTGGGAAGAAATCAAAGCAAGGAATGGTTGGCAAACGCTGATTCATCCTGATGATATGCCGATTTTTTCGGAGCGCCTACAAACCATTTTGTGTTGGCAATCAGATATCAGCGAATACCGAATTTTTACTAAAGAAGGAAAAATTCGTTGGCTGCGTGACTACAGCCAACCAGTTTATTGTGACGATAAAGAGCGGGTATTGCTAATATATGGTGCAGCACAAGATATCACAGAGCGCAAACAAGCAGAAGAAGCTCTTCGGCAACAAACTGAACGAGAGCGTTTGTTAGGAATGATGCAAGAACGCATTCGTCAGTCATTGAACGTAGATGAAATTATTAGTCAAGCCGTTGCAGAAGTACGTAGTTTTTTACAAGTAGAACGAGTAGCTATTTACCAAATCGATCGAAAAAATGGAGGTAAGTTTATTGTAGAATCTATTGCACCAAATTGCTCATCAGTATTAAATGTTTACTGTAATGATACTTGTTTTAATAGTAAATATATTGAGAAGTTTCAACAAGGGCAAATATCGGCTATTGATGATATTAAAATAGCCAATGTTAGTGAGTGCCACAAAAAACTTTTAGAAAAAATAAACATTAGAGCTAATTTAGTTGTACCAATTGTATTTAACAAACAGTTGTGGGGTTTATTATGCGCTCATCAGTGTTCGGAATCTCGTCATTGGCAACCGTTTGAAATTGAATTGTTACAAAATTTAGCCAGTACGTTAGCGCTTGCAATTCAACAATCTTCCCTTTTTAAACAAATTTCTCGATTGAATGCTGAGTTAGAAAGCCAAGTGCAAGAACGAACAGCCCAGTTACAACAAGCATTGGAATTAGAAACAATGCTCAAACGCATCACGGATAAAGTAAGGGATAGTTTAGATGAAAACCAAATTTTACAAACAGCGGTTAGAGAGTTAGCAACTGGGTTAAATATTAGCTCTTGTAACGCAGCTATTTACGATCTTGAAAAAGGTACTTCTACTATTCGTTATGAATATGCCGTTTCCATTCCAGGCGAACAAGGACGGGTAGCCCAAATGGGAAAATGGCCGGAAATATACAATCAACTATTACGAAAAGAGTATTTTCAATTTTGTTCTATCGTGCCTAATCCGGTACGAGGGTTAGTCTCGATGTTTACTTGCCCAATTTTTGATAATGAAGGCGTGTTGGGAGATTTGTGGTTAATTAATCATAAGGAATATGCTTTTAGAGAATTAGAAATTAGACTAGTACAACAGGTAGCAAATCAATGCGCGATCGCAATTAGGCAAGCTAGACTTTATCGAGCAGAGCAAGCCAGAGTAGCAGAATTAGAAAAGCTAAACTTGCTCAAAGATGACTTTTTGAGTACAGTTTCTCACGAATTACGCACGCCGATGGCTAATATGAAAATGGCCATTCAAATGTTAAAAATTGCTCCCTCACCAGAACGACAGGAAAGATATTTACAAATTCTTAAATCCGAGTGCGATCGCGAAACCGAATTAATAAACGATTTGTTAGACTTGCAAAGATTAGAAGCCGAATCCTATCCTTTATCTCTAGCCGAATCAGTTAATCTACAAGAGTGGTTACCTTCTATTGTCGAACCATTTCTCAGTCGCGTTCAAGAACGCAGCCAAAACTTTCAATTTAAACTTTCTCCTAATGTACCTCCCTTACTCACAGACCGGGCTGGATTGGGAAGAATAGTTGTAGAATTACTGAACAATGCTTGTAAATATACTCCATCTGGAGGCGGCATAATTTTGCAGGTTGAGTATTATCCAAATGGTAGAGGAATAGGAACGACTAGTTCTGACAATGAGGGAGAGCCTAATTCCTTAATTAACCACTCTAAATCATCAGTGACAGTTCATAATCAAGTTCCCTTAACTGTGTTCAACGTCAGTAATGAAGTGGAAATACCTGTTGCTGAATTACCTCATTTGTTTAGAAAGTTTTATCGAGTTCTCCAAGCAGACCTTTGGAAACAAGGGGGTACCGGCTTAGGGCTTGCTTTAGTTCAAAAGCTGGTGGAACAAATGGGAGGAAATATTAAGGTGGAAAGCGGCAATGGCTGGACGCATTTTGATGTAGAATTACCCCATAAAGTTCAGGAAAACATAATTTAAAATTCAAAAAATTTAAAGGTTAACAAAAAACCTTTAAAAACTACGTTAAGAACCTGCTTATACCAACACAGTTTCAATGACCGTTCCAAACTGGATTGTCTGAAGGATGGATAACTCGACGGAGATATATTTTTACTAACTTAAAACCACTATCTTCATCTAGTTAGGTCAAAATCCACCAATCCTTTTGATTAGGCAGACAAACTTTCAAATAAATAAAAATACAGCGGTTTTCTCTGTTATGAGGTACAGTCAGAATTTACCAAACTTATTTCTTACAGTCGCTACCGCTATATTTGGTGTACCTCACTACTGCGGGAACCGCTGTAATTTTCTTAAAAAATTTTAAGAAAATTAATAAAATCCTTTGATGAATAGGTAAAAATCAACGGAGAGGGTGGGATTTGAACCCACGTTGGCGTTTCCGCCAAAGCGCATTTCGAGTGCGCCGCATTCAACCACTCTGCCACCTCTCCACAGGTGCTTTTATTAATTTTACTCATCTTTATGCTAATTTGTCACCCCACTAGAGCAAACTAGATTGGTTTTCCGCTAACTCCAAAGTAGTATCGAAGCCAGTATCGGGAGTCCATAGAATTGCGCCATCGCGACTGGTGCTGTAAAACTTGGTTTTTCCTTGGCGCAATTCAACTAAGGTTTCTGGCGCAACGGAATTAGAAAATGAAATCGCGACCACTGGTTCTAACGCTTTCAACAGATTTGAGGCTAACGTTTGTCCCGACCACCAAAGGACGTGAGTTTTTCCCACTTCTCCGTTAGTTGCTAATGGATTTTGCTGATCCGGTTGAAGTTCTCCCAGTAATAACCAATTTTCCCCTTGAATCTTGAATTCCCATATGGGCAACTCACTATTAATTAACTTAACTGTTGAGGAACCAATCTGCACTGTTTGACCAACAACCAAATTTTGATAATTCCCTTTATCTGCTTGTATGGCACTAGCAATAACAGACTGACTCTTTGAGTCAAATTTTGGCTCTACATAACTATAAAAATTTTCTATTGGAATACTATCAAGAGTTGTCGCCCATCCGTTATCTGTAGTACGCCCGGAATCAGTTGCGATAGCCCAATCAATTTTATTCACACCTTCCTGTTGTAAAAATGGGATTACGGTAAATCTTGCTGTATTAGCATCACCAGTATTAATTAACGCAACTTTTCCACGATCTTGAATCACCAATACGGGTTCTCTATCTGTGGAAAGAACGGTCACTCGAAATAAATTTGATTTGGATTGCCACGCTGGAATTACAATTAGTAAAATTGCTATCAAACCGCCTATCCACCAGCGTTTATGAAAACCAGTAAACAACCATACTAACAAGATGATTCCGTAAATTACCATTAATTGAATACTTGAAATAGCTCCTACTGCTACTGAATTTCCTGGTAATTTATAGAAAAACTCTACTAGCAAAATTAGCCAATGAGTGGGATAATATAGTAATGAAGCGATCGCACTTCCTGCTAAAGGCCAAGCTAATGCAGCAATTGCACTGATAAAGCCGCCAATACTAATTATTGTTAAAGGAATTGTAGTAATTATACTTACTATTACGCTATAAGGAGAAATAACCTTGAAATTATATAATTGTAACGGTAAAGTCCATAATGAAGCTGCAATAGGAACTGCTATTAAACTTGCAAATAAGGGTGGTAACCAATCTAGCCATTTAAGTAAAACTGGCACTGTTACTACTAATCCTAAAGTAGCTAAAAAACTTAATTGAAAACTCAAATCCCAAATCCAAAGAGGATTAACTATTAATAATAAAGTTGCAGCTAATAATAAAGAGCTTATTGGTTTAATTTTCCGTTCGGCAACTAAAGCAAATAATGCAGCAACACCCATCAATATTGCTCTCAGCATTGAAGGTTGCGGCCCAGTCAAACCTAAAAAAAGCAACAAAGCTGTAACGCCACAGGCAAATTTTGCTTTCACTGGCAGTCGTCTGCTCAATGCCAACACTACACTGAGAATCAGTGATACTTGGAAGCCAGATGCCGCTAAAGCATGAGCTAGTCCGACCTTAGCAAATTGATCTCTAATTGCTACTGAAAGGTACAGGTTAACTGTTTGACTTCCCAGTACCATTGCACTAACTAATGGCCCTTCCGGTATACCTAACCAATTCGTTTGAGCGCGAATTATTCTTTGCCGGATCGTCCACCATCCCCATTCTGGTTCGGCTTTTCCATCTACTAAACTAATTTGACGACCTTTTAGACCTGCAAAAGCGCCTTCTTTAGCTAAATAAGCCTGAAAATCAAAGCTTCCTGGATTGTCAGGAGGATTGGGTTTATATAGATTACCAGTAACTTCTATTTCATCACCTGGATGTAAACCTGTAGCTTGTAATAAAGGGACTGTTACGTATAGTTTACCCGTTACATCTTTGCCCACTACCATCGGGCGATCGCTACCAGCTACCTCATCTAATTGAATAACTTTTAACCAAAACTGCGCTCTTTGATTTCTAGTAAGACGAGGTGTACTTTCAACTTCACCGCGCACTTTTACCACTTGTGCTTGAGTCTTACCATCATTTGGTCTAATAAAACTACTGATATCATTAGTTGCTGGTTGTGGAACTTTCGCTTGGAAATAAATAGTTGCTAGTAGCGCTACCATTCCAGATGCAACCCATATAAATGGCTTTGGGCCTTTTTTCCACCAACGAGGTAATATGAATGCCAATCCAACTCCTAAGGCGATTAAGACATATCCGCCCCAAGGAAATGCTGTAGATAACAGCCCTATAATATAGGCCAGACAAAGAATTACACCACTTATGGCTTGACTCATTAGCTACATTTTGGTTCTAAATGGACAAACCTAACTTTAATCCCAGCAAGGCGTGCAAGAATAATATACCAAGAGCTATACTACCTATATAAGCGTGAACTTTGCGAAATGCAGCTTTATTTTTGCCAAAATTACCGAGCGCGATCGCTGCATTAATACTTAATAAAATTAGTACGATCGAACCCGTCCAAAAATGGTAACTTTCTAGAATTGGTTGATGTTGCATCACCAAAGATAACAAGCCGCCTGTATACCCTGCTGCTAAAAATAAAAACATCAAAGGTGCTATTTTGCGGTGATCGCTTTTACTTTGATTAGCCGCATCTGGATCGGTAACCAACCTTCCCCGCCATCCGGCCCAACCAACGAAGCTACCCATTACAAATATTACAATACCCATCATTAAAGGATGACCCCAATGAACGATGGAACCAGGAATTTCCATTTTTCTAAACAGGTCAGCTATTGGTTCTAAAATTTCACTTAAATTCATCACTGCTCTTTGACAGCTACCTTAATAACTATTTGACATCTGGATTGGAAATTTCTTTGTTTTAACTCGGTATTTATTTTACTCGCAAACTCTTACCTTTCATTTCTTATATCCCTTAATTTAAGATACCAATTGGAGTGATGGCTCTTTTTTTTTGTTGTGACTTGAGAAGCGGGAACCCTAGCTTTTCTCTTTGTTGCAAGTAAAGTTGAGCTACTTGCTTTGCCATATTGCGAATTCTACCTATGTAGCGAGTTCGCTCAGTTACAGAAATTACTCCTCTAGCGTCCAACAGATTAAAAGTGTGAGAACATTTCAAAACATAGTCAAGACTTGGTAGAACCAATCCTTTTTTAATTAGTTGCGCTGCTTCCTGCTGGTATAAATTAAATAAGGTAAACAACATTTCTGGATTAGAAGCTTCAAAGTTATAGACACACTGTTCTATTTCGCTTTGCAGATGAACATCTCCATATGTAATGTTGTTTGTCCATTGAATTTTAGCGATCGCATCTGTTTCCTGAAGATACATTGCCAATCGCTCTAAACCATAGGTAATTTCAATTGAAACGGGACGGCAGTCAACCCCTCCACATTGCTGAAAATAAGTAAATTGAGTAATTTCCATTCCATCTAACCATACTTCCCAGCCTACTCCCCAGGCTCCTACTGCTGCATCCTCCCAGTTATCTTCCACAAAACGAATGTCGTGTTCTTCTGGATGAATGCCTAATGCTCTGAGCGAATTTAGATAAATTTCTTGGATACGATCTGGAGAAGGTTTGATTAATACTTGATACTGATAGTAGTGTTGGAAGCGGTTGGGATTTTCTCCATAACGTCCATCACCTGGCCGCCGACAAGGTTCCACGTAGGCTACTGCCCAAGGTTCTGGACCGATTGCTCTTAAAAAAGTATGAGGATTCTTTGTCCCTGCCCCTTTCTCTACATCATATGGTTGGGCAATCAGGCATCCGCGATCGCTCCAAAACTTATTTAATGTTGCAATGATTGACTGAAAAGTAATAGTCACTTTGTCCCTGCTCACCAAATCTTTCGACTCACTACAATAACATATCCACGATTGGCCACTTGGTGGAGCGTGCGGAGATAAAGCAGATTGCGATCTTATTCATCTGTTTTCTCTTAATTTTTCAACCCCTTCCTCCCCTTGTCAGGCTAAACCCCTTGCTGAATAAGGCTTGTAGAATTTTCAAAAAAAGACTATCCAAAAGCTTGACAAGCAATGGAAGGATTGTTAGATTAGTAAAGCGGTCGAGAGAGAGCAAGCGCGAAAGCGAGCGCCTCAAGAAGCCGCCACGAACCTAGAAAAAAATATAGTTTGAAAGCCAGAATAACACAAAAC